>WLEH01000006.1 GCA_009704345.1 Actinomycetota bacterium
AATGCTGGCAAAACAAGGTGCCGCGGTTGCAGTAGTTGACCTGAATATAGATAGCACCCAGAAAGTGGTAGATACAATTATTGCAGCTGGCGGTAAGGCTGTTGCACTAGTTGCAGATGTTTCAGACGACGCACAGGTTGCTAAAGCAGTAGCAGACACTGTCGCCCAACTGGGTGGATTACATATTGCGGTTAATAACGCTGGCATTGGTGGCGATATAGCTCCAACAGCAGATCAAAGCGTTGCTGGTTGGCAGAAAGTTATCTCTGTGAATCTTGATGGCGTCTTTTATTGTATGCGAAATCAAATTCCAGCCATGCTTAAATCTGGCGGTGGCTCGATTGTCAATATCTCTTCTATTCTGGGACAAGTGGCATTTGCAAATTCAGCAGCATATGTCGCTGCAAAACATGGCGTAGTTGGTCTTTCCAAAACTACCGCCCTTGAATATGCCACCCAAGGTATTCGAGTCAATTCAGTAGGACCAGGTTTTATTAAGACACCACTTCTAGGTGCGCTACCACCAGAAGCGCTAGAGCCAATTGCACAATTACACGCCGTAAAGCGATTAGGTGAATCCGAGGAAGTCGCAGCATTGATTACTTTCTTGGCTTCCGATGAAGCATCTTTCATCACCGGCAACTATTACGCGGTTGATGGTGGTTATCTAGCTCAGTAGTGCTTCCCAATGTAACGGGCCTAGGCGCCGCTTAGGCCCGTTGTCATGTCCGCCGTTGCGAATACTCTTATTGGGTAGCAATAGAATTACGCGCTTGCCCCAAAAACTGGAAGACAAATGACTACTAATTTAATTCAAGCCCATGGCTTGACCAAAAGATATGGTGACTTTGTTGCCGTTGCTGGAATTGATTTCCATGTTGCAAAAGGTGAATCTTTTGGGCTACTTGGCCCAAACGGTGCAGGTAAATCATCAACTATGCGAATAATTGCTGCTACCAGTCAACGAACTGGTGGCGATATCAAGATTCTGGACAAGGATCCAAATTTGCATGGACCACAGATTCGCGCCCACCTTGGGGTTGTGCCACAACAAGACAACTTGGATACAGAATTAACAGTGGAACAAAATCTGTTTGTTTATGGCAGGTATTTTGGGTTATCAAGTAGTTTTATTAAAAATAAAATTGAAGAACTTCTGGATTTTGCACAATTAGTTGAGAAGCGAGATGTAAAGGTAGATGCGCTCAGCGGTGGCATGAAGCGGCGATTAACAATTGCTCGTGCATTAATTAGTGAACCAGATATTTTAATGCTGGATGAACCAACCACTGGATTAGATCCGCAAGCTCGCCATATTTTGTGGGATAGATTGTTTAGGCTAAAAGAGCAAGGCGTAACTTTAGTAATAACTACTCACTATATGGATGAAGCCGAGCAGCTTTGTGATCGCTTAGTAGTGATGGATAAAGGCAAAATCATGGCGGAGGATTCGCCGGCTGGATTAATAAAGACTTATTCCACCAAAGAAGTACTTGAAGTTAGGTTTGGTTCCGAACGTAATGCTGAGATGAGCGAAAAACTAAAACAGCATTGCGAGCGAATTGAGGTATTGCCGGATCGAATCTTGATGTATGCCGATGATGCAGAAAAGGTACTAGAAGAAATAATTAAACAGGGGATTCACCCAATAACGTCATTAGTGCGACGCAGTTCGTTAGAGGATGTGTTTTTGCGTCTCACTGGTAGGAGTTTGATCGAATAGTGTCGATTACAACTGAACCAAAAGTCGTTAAGCCTTATGGCGCGCTATATGTAGCGGAATATCGAATCCGAAACATGATGCGCTTTAAAGCATTAATCGTCATGGTTTCCATTGGTAACCCATTTCTATACTTGTTATCTATTGGTGTTGGGGTAGGCGCACTAATTGATTCAAACAATCTAATCGATGGTGTTCCTTATTTAACATTCTTGGCGCCAGCTCTATTAGCTAATGCGGCTATCGCTGGCGGAATGGATGAGACGGTTTTCCCGACGTTACATGGATTTAAATGGGGGAAAATCTTTTTTGGGATTAACTCAACTCCC
This sequence comes from Actinomycetota bacterium, assembly GCA_009704345.1. GTDB lineage: Bacteria > Actinomycetota > Actinomycetes > S36-B12 > UBA5976 > AcAMD-5. Next base: position 2,050 of record WLEH01000006.1, read on the forward strand.
ATTACTGGATCGCAAATCGCTATAGGTGTATTTCTAGCTGCAATGGCTCGAGTTGTTTTCTTAGTTACTATTTATTGGATTGTGCTTTATTTGTTTGGTGCACTAGAGACTTCTTACTCGTGGCTGGCAATTCCAACGGCAATCTTTGCGGGAGCTTGTTTTGCTGCCATGATGCTTGCGTTGGCAGCAAAGATGGAAAATGACAATTTGTTTTTCACCTTCATCAGTCGATTTGTGATTATGCCCCTCTTTCTATTCTCTGGCACATTTTTTCCACTTTCAGCCATGCCAATTTATTTACAATGGATTGGCTGGATCTCACCACTTTGGCATGCAACTGAGCTTGGCAGATTTTTAACTTACGGCCGAGAAATTTCTAATCAGATGCTGTTTCTTCATGTTGCTTTCCTAAGCGTGATTTTGATTGTTGGACTCTTTTTTGCGGTTCGCTATTACACCAGAAGGTTGGCAAAATGATCATTGCCACTGCGGTTGAAATTGCTGATCGCCGAGCTGGTCGGTTGGGTGATAAATATTATGCGGGCCGCGCTCGCTCGGTAATGAATCGAAACTTCACCGCGTTTAAATCCTCTACTTGGTTAGTTGTGCTATCGGGTTTTATTGAACCAGTGCTCTATTTATTTGCGTTTGGATTTGGACTAGGCCAATTTATTGGTGACGTCGAAGTCTCTAACAATGTAATTTCATATGCTGTATTCATTGCTCCTGGACTACTTGCCACCAGCGCAATGAATGGCGCAATTTATGACTCGACCTGGAATGTGTTTTTCAAGATGCATGAATCAAGGCTTTATCAAGGCATGCTGGCGACATCGCTTGGCCCGTTAGATGTTGCACTAGGCGAGATTGCTTGGGCGTTGCTTCGTGGTTTGATTTATGCCATAGGTTTTGTGGCGATTGTGGCACCTCTGGGCTTAATACCAAGCTGGTGGGGCATATTGGCAATCCCAGCTTCAGTATTAATTGCGTTTGGTTTTGCTGCAATTGGTATGGCAATTACTAGCTATATCTCGTCATTCCAACAAATGGGCGCGATAAATCTGGCGCTGCTACCAATGTTTCTTTTTTCAGGCGCTTTCTATCCAATTGAAGTTTTTCCAGAGTCCGCCCAAATCTTGATCAAAGCGCTTCCACTACACCATGGTGTTTCATTAATAAGAGGCTTAACACTGGGTGAGATTGATATTTCCCTGCTTGGCCATGCTGGCTATTTTGTAATTATGATCGCTTTAGGCCTGTTCTTCACCACCAAACGTCTAACCGCGCTCTTTATGCGCTAAGAACTAGAATTTAACTATGAAAAAGCTAGTGCTGGCAGTTTTGGCGTTATTTTTAATTTCGGCTTGCTCAGCACCAAACGATCAAGCACTAGTTGATGAAACAAAATCAGTCACAGTCTATTTTGTGGCAGATACCCCAAGAGGTTTTAAGTTGTTTTCAGAAAATCGAGAAATCACCGCACCGTCAAGTGCATTTGCTAGCACAGTTATCTCACAGTTAATCTCTGGCTCATTACAACCAATTGATCCTGATTATGTGAATTTGTGGGATAGCAGCAATAGTCTTAATGAAGTAGTCATCTCTGGTGCGCAAGCAACAGTTGATCTAAATCTTGGAGAATTAAATGTTGGTGCTGAGGGTGAAATTAGGGCAATCGAACAAATCGTCTGGACTTTAACTGGTATCACACCTTCCCTAACTACGGTTAGATTTTTAGTAAACGGTGAGCAAGTAGAAACTTTTGCTGGCCATGTTGACACCTCAGTTGATTTCAAGCGAGTGCCAGATTACGAAGTGCTGAACCCACTGCAAATTGACTCACTTTCCGACGGCGCAGAAGTATCTCTACCAATTTCAGTGGCCGGATATGCCTGTACGTTTGAAGCTAATGTGATTTGGACAATTACACAAAACGACAAATTTGTAGTTGATGGTGTTACGACCGCAGCAGCTGCATGCCCAGAACGTTCGAAGTGGCAAGTGAAACTGCCTGATCTAGAACCAGGTGAATATCTGTTTACGGTTAAAGAATTTTCAGCCGAAGATGGTTCATTATTTGCACTTGATTCGAAACGTCTTGTTGTTAAGTAGTTTTTGCTAAATGTTCAACTATCAACTTAATTCCAGTTACCATTTCAAATAGCGGCATTGTGGGTTGGTTAGGAAATTCCTCTTGTTGTTCTGGCACTAGCGGCAAATGAATGAAACCAGATTGAGTTTTAGAATTATGCAAGTGTGATTGCATTTGATAAAAAATGTAATTACACACAAAACTACCTGCTGATAAAGATTGGCTCACTGAGATCCCAGCATCCTTAAGTAGTTCAACTAACTCAATAACTGGTAGCGTGCTGAAGCAACCAGGTTGGCCGCCAGATTGAATTTCTTGGTTAACTAATTGATTGCCACCATTATCAGCAATTCTGGCATCAGCCAAATTTATTGCGATACGTTCAATCGAGATACTAGATCTACCTTCGGCTTGACCTAATGAAAGTACTACATCTGGATTATGTGAATCGATTAGCGCTAAAAGTTGTTTTGTAGCTAATTCAAATTGCACCGGCAATACAGCAGTTACTAATTCGAGATCAGTAAACTCTTGTTGGCTAAGTTCTCTAACTACTAATTCAGCTGGATTCAAGCTAGCTCCAGCAAACGGTTCAAACCCAGTAACGAGGACAGTTTTTGCCACACCTGATCCTATGGTTTAAATGCACTTATTCGTAATCTATTTGTTACCAAAGTGTGCTGACTGATGTAAGGATATGTACGGAGTTGCTGGATTGTGACCAGCATTTTCTCCCCATCATCTGGGTGATTTTCTAGGATTTAGCCAAACCCTCATTGGGTAAGAGGTGTGGTTTGCCTCAAATTTGAAAGGACAATTAATGTCAATTTTTCGTCGACGTGCAATGGGCCTAGGCGCTATTGCTGTTGCGGCATTGCTGGTGCTTTCTGCTTGTTCTTCTGAATCAGACACTGCTACTGGTGGCGCAGAAAACTGCGAAGCTTATGCGGAATATGCTGGCAATGAAGGAACTACAGTAGAGATCTACACCACAATTATTTCACCAGAAGCTGATTTGTTCGTGGAGTCATTGCAGGAATTCATGGATTGCACCGGCATCACCGTGAACTGGAATGGATCACAGGAGTTTGAAGCTCAGATCTCAGTTCGGGTTGAAGGTGGTACAGCTCCAGATCTAGCAATTTTCCCACAACCAGGTTTGTTGGCTAAGTTTGCTGGCAATGGTCTAGTTGCAGCACCAGCAAAGGTGGCAGAGTCAGTTGACGCTAACTACTCACCAGACTGGAAGGCTTATGGCACTGGTCCTGATGGTGTCTTCTACGCAGCACCACTTGGTGCAAACGTGAAGTCATTCGTTTGGTATTCACCAAAGACATTTGCGGACAATGGTTGGAGCATTCCAACCACTTGGCCAGAATTGCTAGCACTTTCTGATGAAATTGCAGCTGGCGGCGCAGTTCAGCCATGGTGTGCTGGCTTCGGCTCAGGCGATGCAACTGGTTGGGTTGGCACTGACTGGATGGAAGATCTAATGCTTCGATTCAACGATGCTGCAACTTATGATGCATGGGTAAGTCATGACATTGCATTCAACGATCCAAAGGTGCAGACTGTTATTGATGAAGCTGCCAAGATTCTAAAGAATCCAGATTATGTTGGTGACGTCGCTTCAATTGCTACCACTACCTTCCAAGAAGGTGGTGCAGGAATTGTTGACGGAACTTGTGCAATGCACCGTCAAGCATCATTCATTGGTGGCATTTTGGCTGCTGACTACGGAGCAACAATTGTTAATCCAGAAGACACTGATGTAGAAGGTGGCATTACCACTTTCTACTTCCCAGGCGTTTCTGCTGATCAACGCCCAGCACTTGGCGGCGGTGAATTCGTTGGTGCCTTCAGTGACCGTCCAGAAGTTCAGGCAGTTCAGCACTACCTAACCACTGCTGATTGGAATAACAAGAAAGCAGCTCTTGGTGGCTGGTTCTCAGCTCACAAGGGATTGGATACTGCAAACGTTGCAGATCCAGTTAACAAGGTAGCAGTTGAGATCTTGCAGAACGCAACTGTGTTCCGATTTGATGCATCAGATGTGATGCCAGCAGCAGTTGGAGCTGGCTCATTCTGGAAAGAAATGACTGCTTGGGTAGCGGAGAATAAGTCGAATAAGGCTGTTCTTGATGCTATCGAAGCGTCATGGCCGACGGAGTAATCCGGATAACTGAGTAAATCTGCTTCGGGGGCTTGCTTAGCAGGCCCCCGAAGTGTTTACTAAGGAGCAGCATGAATGTAGCAATGATGATTCCGCAGCGATCGCTGTGGGACACTGTGCTACCTAACTTGACTATTCTCGGCATAGCAATTGCAGCTTTCTTGGGCGTGATCTTCCTAATCTTTGTGCTCGCTGAGCGCGCTTCAAATAATGTACAGAACATTCTTAAGTACATTGTGTTTCTGGCTCCAGCGGCGCTGCTCCTATTAATAGGACTCATTTATCCAGCAATTCGAACTTTGATTTTTTCGTTTATGAATGCAAATAGTTCTGAGTTTGTGGGGTTTGATAATTACACCTGGGCATTTACTATTCCCGAAATTCGCATCGTGTTACGAAATACACTGATTTGGACCCTGCTAGTGCCAATTTTATCTACTGGACTTGGGCTGGCAATTGCATATATGACTGATCGAATGAAGCGAGCAGCAGTAATTAAGTCCTTGATTTTTATGCCAATGGCTATCTCATTTGTTGGTGCTGGCATTATCTGGCGCTTTGTTTACACCTATGAAGCGAATGTCAATCGGCCAGAAATCGGTTTGTTGAGTTCGATTTGGCGTGCGATGGAATGGGAGCCTCGTAATTGGCTGCTAGAGGCCCCATTAAACACCTTGTTACTAATTGTTGTGATGGTTTGGATTCAAACTGGATTTGCCATGGTAGTGCTAAGTGCAGCTATGAGAAATATTCCAGATGAAATTACCGAAGCCGCACTGCTAGACGGCACATCTAATTTCAGAAGATTTACTAGAATAACAATTCCAATGATCAGAGCCACAATTGTAGTGGTACTAACCACAATTACAATTGGAACTTTAAAAGTCTTTGACATTGTTCGAACTATGACTGGTGGTAATTTTCAAACAAACGTAATTGCTAATGAAATGTATTCCCAATCATTTCGACAGATGAATTATGGAACTGGTAGCGCGCTCGCAATTATTTTGTTTGTCGCGATTATTCCAATTATTATTTACAACGTTCGTCAACTTCGGTTAGAACGGACGGAGCGATAATGTCCACTCTGAATCGCAGCCGCGCAAAAAGCGCATTCAGTTCACCAATTGCTTCAGCTGCCGCAGTTGTAATTGCGACGCTTTGGACAATTCCAACTTTTGGCCTGCTCATCAGCTCAATTAGGCCAGAACAAGCAATAAATAATTCAGGCTGGTGGACGTTTTTCACCAACCCAGAAATCTCATTCGAGAATTATGAGAAAGTACTGTTCCAGGGAACATTGATTCAGCCGCCAATGGTGCAGTATTTCTTTAATAGCCTGGCCATTACATTACCAGCGGTGGTATTTCCTATTACTTTGGCTGTCTTTGCTGCATATGCCCTTGCCTGGTTTGACTTTAAAGGCAGAGACTTTATTTTCTTTAGTATTTTTGCGCTGCAGGTTGTTCCATTGCAACTAACCCTAATTCCACTATTGCAGTTGTTTGCTAAGGGATTATCAATCAATGGCATCACAATCATTCCTAATCTAGGAATAACTGGCACTTACATTCCAATTTGGATCGCTCATACCATCTTTGGTTTGCCACTAGCTATTTTCTTGTTGCATAACTTTTTACGCCAGATACCGCGCGAACTTGTTGAAGCGGCAAAAGTTGATGGTGCGGGTTGGTTCACTATGTTTCGGGCACTGATATTTCCACTTAGCATTCCGGCAATCGCATCATTTGCCATTTTTCAGTTTCTTTGGGTTTGGAATGATCTTTTGGTTGGCCTTACCTTTGGCGCAGGATCAAAGGAAGTAGCGCCAATGACGGTTAGATTGGCAGAGATGGTCGGTACCCGAGGCGGTGGCTGGGAAGTGTTAACTGCGGGAGCATTTGTCTCAACCGTGGTACCGTTGATTGTATTCTTTGCACTGCAGCGATACTTTGTTCGGGGTTTATTGGCTGGTTCAGTTAAAGGTTAGATTTTCGAATTAGATTTATTTCTCGTAAGAACTGTGCACTTAGTTTTGGAATTCTTTGCTGTGTCTCAAAATCTACGTAGACAATTCCAAATCGTTTTGAAATACCTTCTGCCCATTCCACATTATCTAGCAGTGACCAAGCAAAATAGCCCCGCAGATCAATACCTTGCTCAATTGCGTTAAGTGCAGCGCAAATGTGGTCATAGAAATAATCCACCCGGTCATAATCAGTTATATGGCCATCAATTAATTCATCTGGAAATGCTCCGCCGTTTTCAGTGATATAAAGCGGAACGCCTGGAAGGCGCGCAGCAGTTTGTTGCAACGTAGTTAATAGGGAAGGGGCATGAATCTCCCAACCCATCTGAGTTGTTGGCGGTAATGGATTAAACGCAACTTGCTTAGGCGTGCCTGGATATAGTGCAAGATCTTGGCCAACTGCAACAGAGCCACTAACTCTGCTAAGTCTGGTTGGGGTGTAATAGTTGATACCAAGCCAATCGATAGGTTTACTGATTAATTTCAATTCGTCATGCCTGACAAAATTCCAATCAAGAATTGACTTTGTGTTCTCGATTAGCTCATCAGACAAACCTCGACCTGCGAGAAGATCTAACCAAAATCGATTTTGTAATAAATCAATATGAGATCTAGCTACTGCCAAATCATCATCGGAAATAATTGTTGTTAAATTTAAAACCGTGCCAGCATTTCTAACATTATTGCTCCGCAATGCTTCCAGGCTTTTGCCGTGAGCCAACATTAAGTTATAGCTAGCAACAAATCCATCAGCTGGATTATTTCGGCCTGGTGCATGAATGTTGGTGGCGTAGCCTAAAAATGCACTAACCCAAGGTTCATTTAGCGTAGCCCACATCTCAACTCGATCAGCAAATTTTGTTGCTAACACTTCAGAATATCTAGCAAATTGATCCGAAATACCAGACCAGGTCCAGCCACCCTTAGCCTCAAGCTCGCTTGGCAAATCCCAGTGATAAATGGTTAGTGCAGGTTTGATGTTTCGAGCCAACAAGCCATCAATCAATCGATCGTAAAAATCAAGTCCAGCAGTTGACACCAAATCACCGCTTGGCATAACTCTTGGCCACGACACTGAAAATCGATATGCATCAACGTTTAACCAACTCAGTAAATCAAGATCTGTTTCAAATCGATTTATGTGATCACAAGCAGGATCAGCACTAGAACCATCTTTGATGCCGCCTGCCAGGGAGAAGTCATCCCAGATAGATGAGGCACGGGTCTTGCTAGAGCCTTCAATTTGCCAGGACGAAGTTGCGGTGCCAAAGATGAAATCTGGTGGTGTCAATTGAGCCAGCTCTCGGGCACGCTGCTGATGATGGAACATATCGATAGCGTAGAGGGAAACTCAATTAATCTGAAGTGTCGCTGGCAAAATTTAGTAGTTAGACCATCTCATTAAGTGATCTCATTGCTAATTCGCTCAGCAGTGCGGTTCCTCGATACAGTACTGAATCATCAAACATGGCACGTGGTGAGTGATTCACTTCAGATTTACTGAAGTCCTTATCGACAGTTGCGCCAAGAAAAACATATGAGCCTGGAACTTCTTCCAGCACTCGGGAATAATCTTCAGCCCCAGCGATTGGATATGGCATCTCAAGATAACTTTCGTCACCAAAAATCTCTTTAGTTACTTCACCAACGAACTGAGCATGAGCATCATTATTCACGGTGACCGGATACTGCTCCACAACTTTAACTTCAGCTTTAAGGCCATAACCCTCAGCAATTGATTTGCACAACCGAACTGCTTCGCCTTGAATTCGACTTCTATTTTCGGCTGAGAAGGTTCGAATAGTTGCTTGGAACTCTGCAGTGTCTGGAATTATGTTTGCTTTAGTACCAGCATGAAATTGACCGACAGTGATAACTACTGGATCAAACGCATTAAATGATCTAGTAATTAATAGTTGGAGCGCGCTAACCATTTCTGCGGCTACCGGAATTGGATCTTTTGCGGTATGGGGTTGTGAACCATGACCTCCCATGCCCACCACAGTTACATGCAGCTCATCGCTGGAGGCCATCATGGTGCCAGGCTTGGTAGTAAAGGATCCGTTTGGGATTCCAGCGGACATGACGTGGATGCCATATGTGGCGTCAGCCTTTCGACCACTTGCAGATAACACGCCTTCTTTAATCATGTGGCCGGCCCCGTCGTAACCTTCTTCGCCAGGTTGAAACATAAAGACTACATCGCCATTTAGTTGGTCCTTATTTGCAGTTAACAACTTTGCTGCACCAAGCAGCATCGCGACATGAAGATCATGGCCACAGGCGTGCATTACACCATTAATCTGACTTTTGAATGGAAGATCAGCAAGTTCAGTCACAGGCAGTGCATCCATATCTGCTCTGAGTAAAACTGTTTTGTTTGAATTCTTTCCTCTAAGCACAGCGGTGACTGAACTAAGTGATTTACCAGTGGAAATTTCCAAACCAAGACCAGATAATGCGGCCAAGATCTTTGCTTGCGTTTTTGGCAACTCCAAGCCGATTTCTGGTTCTTTATGAATCTGATGTCGCCAGTTAACTAGATCGTCTTGAATGGCTTTTGCCTCAGTTACAAATGAACTCATAATCAGCTCCCGATATTGCCTTGTTTTTAATCATACTGAGACATCAGTGCCATTGTCACCTGTTGCATTAACTAGCGGACCGATTACTTTCCCATTTCACCAACTTGGGCTTGGTAAGCAAAGTTGGAATAGTAGTTAGAACCACCACAACTGCCGACATCATCCAGTAAGCCATTGGATAGAGCGGAGCTAAGATTCTGAGTTTCTTAATCCCGGGGTCACGCCCTGAATCAAGATGAATCCCCCAGAGAATTTGGATTATGGCAACACCAATTGTCATAAATCCCCAATGATTTAGAATCAGTGAATTACCCAAGTTCGGTATGTCATTTAGCATTCCCAGAATCCACAACACCGTCATGACTACCAAAAGATGACACCAAACTATTGCAAGAATCGCCTCTAACATTATTGGATAAACCGGCCATTCGTTTTTTCTAATTATGGGTATTGCATGTTCTTGCAGCACTCGAACCAATCCCTTACTCCATCTGGTACGTTGTTTAAACCAATCCTTTAATTTAATTGGCACATACATTCCAACTTGTGCCGCTGGTTCATAAATGCACCGCATTCCGTTGCGATGAATCCGCCAGGTTAATTCAATGTCCTCGGTGGGATGATTTGCAGCAAATCCACCTAATTCAAGAATCTCCTTCTTTCGTAATGCCGAAAGAATTCCAGAGATGGTATTGACTCGACCCCAGGCTGATTGTCCTCTTCGTAAAATTGAAATAGTTGCGGAAAATTCAATTGCTTGTAGTTTTGATAGTAAGTTTGGCGTACTAATTGTTCTTGGGTTGCCAGTCACCGCTAGTATTTGGTCAGAAATTAAGAAATGTGGAAGCAGTCGATTTAGAACATTTCGCGCAGGCAACGCATCTGCATCCATGATCAAAACAATCTCACTTAGCGCAATCTCCATTGCTTCATTTAATGAAGTAGCTTTACCCCTAGGCTCTTTATGAGTCATGACACGAACTCGTTGATCTGTTGAGAATGACTCAATAATTTCTTGAGTTCGGTCAACTGACCCATCATTGATAACAATTACTTCCAATTCTGGCCAGTTTATGTCCAAGGCGCTCTCTATCGTTTCACCTAAGTGGGCTTGCTCATTTCTAGCTGGAATAATTATTGAGACCAGTGGCCAAGTTCTTCGAGCCAAATGAAGTTCATCTATATGTGGCAGATAACCCTGTGTCTCTTCTCTGGATCGATCTAAAAGAAACTGCCTTGATGCATTAATGGCAAGTGCGGCAACTGCAACCGGAAATGCTGCTAAAAAGAACATTAAAAGAGCGTAAATTGGATTTTCGGATATCTGGATCAGTACATCCCTCATGGCTGATTCCGAAATCTAAAAATTGCCCTTGTGATTGGAATCCCCAGGACAGTAAAAATAAAGATTAATCCCCAAACTAAAGTTCCTATCAGATAGTCAAATAGCGGTACTTCAGTAAACCACCAAAAGTAAACTCCTAGACCAAACCAGGCTATCCAAAGAAATAGTCCAAGCACTCGGTCTCGCAGCTTAAGCATTATCTTGGTATTCAAAGCTCCGGTATAGATGCTTTGATTAAGGAGGTCAAAAGGATCTTCTGGTGGTTCAAGTTGAGTAAACTTCCTTCGACCAGGCAGGCTAGAGAGCACTTCATGCAAAATTAGACGCAAAAGTGAAGGTCTGGTTGGTCCCATCATGCGTAGACTGTACTTAATTGTGCCTACATTTTGAATGACTTATGGCAAGTTTGTTGCGAATGAGTCTGGACAAAAGGTTAATGCTTCTTGGCAGTCAATTCCCTCAGCCGATCTTTAACCAGACCCAAAATCATTTTCTCGTCAATCTCCCAATTCATTGGAATTTGAATCGTGTGTTTATTAACTTTGTAGTTTGTCCAGCTTTTGAGATTAATCTCAAGCACATCTTTACTAAATGGGTTCAGCAAAATGTGATTCTTCTGTACTCCAAGCCCAAACACGTATCCAGATTCAGATTTCAGCATCGGCTGATTCCAAGCTATCACTAGTTCTAGCTTGGGGTATTTGTTCTGAATTGTTTTGAAAATTACTTTCACAGTTTTTCTACTAGCTGGATCTAACTTGTTAAAATAATCTGCGGGATTATCGTGACGTTTTGCAGACTTTGAGCCACGCGCATACATGACTACCGCGTTTGCATGTGCTTGACTAAAACCAAAACGCTCCCGCAGAAAAGAAATCTGTGCCGGATATCTTTCATCAGCAACATCTTTCAACTGCGCAAACCAATATGACATTGGTTTGCCATATTTTTTCTCAATTGCCGGAAACGCTTTAGCTCGATCTCCGGTGTAAGTTGGCATGGTTACTTGTTTGGTTCGGTGTAAACGAACTGGCAGAACTCATCAAGTGGACCCTTTGGTCCTGCCACCACAACTTGATCGCCAGCTTTAAGCACGGTATCTGGTAGCGCGATTTGGAAGCCACCATCTGCAGATGCGGTTGCAACAATAGTTACGCCATAGGTTGCTCGAACTTTTGCCTCACCAAGTGCTTTGCCATCCAAAATATCTGGCAGGTATGTTTTTACTAATACGAAATCTTTGTCAATTGGAACATATTCCAGTGATTCACCAGAAACTTGATGTGCAACTCGAACGCCCATGTCGTATTCTGGAAAAACTACGTGATGTGCACCAAGTTGGCGCAAGATTCTGCCATGTGATTTAGAATTTGCTTTTGCCCATACATTTTCTATCCCTAATTGCAGTAGTAGTGAGGTAGTCAAGATACTGGCTTCTATATCAGCTCCAATGGCAACAACAGCCGAATCGAACTCTGAGATACCAAGTTCTATCAATGCAGATTCGTCTGTAGTGTCCGCTTTAACCGTTTGGGTTAAATCTTGAGCCAACTGTTGCACCAATTTTTCGTCAGTGTCAACTCCCAAAACTTCGTGCCCATTTCTCATTAACTCAAGCGCTAGTGATGAACCAAATCTGCCCATACCAATTACAACTACACTCTGGTGTAAATCGCGTCGTTTTGCTTTTTCTCTAGCCAATTAACGGCCTTTCCTTTGGTAGTTCATAGTGTCTTTTCGTTACGCGCAATGCTAAGGCAGTTGCGATAACAAGTGGTCCAAGCCGGCCAACAAACATCAAAACTGCCAGCCAAATCTTGGCAAAATCAGGTAAATCAGCAGTTATTCCAGTCGACAACCCTACAGTTGACGTGGCGGAAACAACCTCTAACAAGATGCGATCGAGTTCAACGTTTGTAAGAGCAGTTAATGCGATTGTTGAGAAGATAATAGTGGAGCTTGCCAGCGCTACCAATGTTAGAGCTTGCCTTTGAATTGATCTAGGCAATCGACGCTTACCCACATTAACAGCAGTTTCGCCTCTGATTTCTGTCCAAATAATGAAAAACAAAACTGCGAGAGTTGTTACCTTAATTCCACCAGCGGTAGATGCCGAGCCGCCTCCGATGAACATTAACAAATCCATGATCAACCAACTTGCTGGATCCATTGCACTGATATCAAAAGTGTTAAATCCAGCGGTTCGCGCAACTGTTGATGCAAAAAAAGCATTTAAGACTTTTTCAAATGGATTCATACCACCGAGCACTACTCTGTTATTCCATTCAATTACTGCAAATAAAATTCCACCCAAAAGAACTAAAATTGAAGTAGTCCAAATAGTTAGTTTGGAATGAAGAGAGAAAGGTCTACGTCTACCACTGGGCAGTAGATTTAATTTCCAAATGCGCTCGTGAATTTCAATTAAAACAGGAATACCGAGTCCGCCAACAATTACAGCAGCCATTAAAGGGATCAAATAAAGGAAGTCATTACTAAACCCAACCAAGTTGTCAGAGTAAAGCGCAAACCCCGCATTGTTAAATGCACTTATTGCATGAAAAAATCCGTGCCAGAAGGAATCAAACCAAGAGAAAAGATATTCGGTTCGATATCGGACTGATAGATAAAGTGCCAATGCAATTTCGAACCCAAAATAAACCAAAATAACGCGTTTAAGCAGTACGGGTAAAGTCCGCGCTCCAACTATCTTCGCTTCAGCAAGTGTATTCAATCTGTCTGTCAAGCTTATTCGACCAGAGATAAGAAGCCCCAAAATAGTTGCAAATGAAATAATTCCCAGACCACCGGCTTGAAACATAATCATTATTGCAAATTGACCAAACCCAGACCAATGTGTTGCTGTATCGACCACAGTTAAACCAGTTACGCAGACTGCAGATACGGCTGTGAATAATGCGGTTACTAGGTCAGTGTTCTGCCCAGGCGCTGTGGAAATTGGAAGGAGTAAAACGATAGTCCCAAGAAATACAGCGATTCCAAACGCTACTACGAGAATTTGCGTAGGGCGCATATTGAGCCCTTGGCGGGATGAACTCACGGTCCAAGCCTACGCTTCAATACGGGAAGGGGTCTGCAGGGGGCTAAGAGTCTTTGCAACTAAGCGGTGAGACCAAAGTTTGTGTGAGGTGCCAAAATCAACCTTCCTACAGTGATCCAGTGGCTAGCACACCTGCAAATATCTGCCACGCGAGTGCACTTTTTGCCACAAACGACAAGGTGATGTAGAGCCGCTCTCCAGCGAGATAATCTTTGAATCTTCCAATTTCTTTGTATTGCAACCACTGAACTAGAGCAAAGGAATTAAAGAATAAGAAAAGTGAGATAACTACACCATAAACAAATCCAGGAGCCTCATTAGTGCTACCTGGCGAGAACAACAACCAGAACATGGCAATCCAAGGCACAATGCCAGCAATACAGCCAAACCAAAATGGCAGCAAACTTCCCTTACCTGGCTCTTCATATTTCTCTTGTAACCAACCAAACAAAATCATGGAGATGTTGGCTCCAGCAATGGCCAGTAGCGCAATAATGTCCCAGACTGCATTAATAATTGAGATCAGAATGATCATAAGTGTCGAAGAAATTGAGTATTCAATCCAACGCGCAATATTGCGCTTATTCGCTAAGTCATTGGCATAACCCTTAAGACCAGGACCTACAATCCAGAAATGAGCCAATGCGCTCAGCAACGAAAATATCGCAACTCCAATTGCAATTGGGAATTCAAACAACAAGATGCTCTCAAACCTTGCACCAGGAATTGGTGCATCTTGCAAATAGTTAACTGAAACTGGAAGCGCGAAGCTATTTGATAGTGCAATAATTGCAATTGCTTGAGCGAGATGGAATATTCCCGCAATCAGGTTATAGCGTCTGAGTCCAGCTAGTCGATCTGCTGGAACTGGTGTTGGGGTTGAAGTGGCCATGGTTGCCTTTCCGAATTTCATCAAAGCATAAAGCCTCACTGTGCGAATTAACAAGGAAATCCGAGAGTTTTCCCGTTACTGATGGGTTATCAGATACTATTTCAACAATGAACTCGTCCCTTGAGATAGCAATCTCGAATCTCACCTCCATCACGGTATTGATCTTCTTTTTGGGTCTACTAGCCGGTGCAATTAAGAGCGATGTCAAAATTCCAGAGGCCATCTATCAATTTATTGCGATCTATTTGTTGTTTGGTATTGGCTTAAAGGGTGGCGTTTC
>WLEH01000060.1 GCA_009704345.1 Actinomycetota bacterium
ATTTTGAAGTTGGGCTTGATCATAAACACCTTCTTGGTACTACTGCCAACATTCTTCGTGATTAATGCTTCATTCAGAAATACTAATGACATATTTAGTGCACCTCTTTCTCTTGCCGAGCGCTTTGACTTAACTAATTATCAATTAGTTTTTGAGCAAGGAAACTTTGGCCGATATTTCTGGAACTCGTTGATTGTAACTGGCGGCTCGATTGTGGTGATTTTGATTCTGGGCACATTAGCTGGCTATGCATTAGCAAGATATTCCTTCAGATTGAACAATGTGGTTTATGTATTTTTCTTAACTGGATTGCTAATTCCTGCGAAACTCGCTCTAGTTCCGTTATTTATTCAGTTAAAGAACATGGGACTTCTAGATAGTCGAATAGGCCTAATTCTGCTTTATTCCGCCGGAGCTCTTCCAGCTGCAGTTTTCATCTTTACCGGTTTCATCAAAGCGCTGCCAGCTGATTTGGACAATGCTGCTCGAATTGATGGTGCAACGGAATTTCAAGTGTTTCGAAAAATCATGTTGCCATTAATTGTGCCGGTCATGTCTATTGTTGGCATCTACTCTGCAATTCCAATTTGGAACGACTTCTTATTGCCGTTGGTATTTATTAAAGACACCTCAAAGATGACCATCATGCAAGGCATGACGGTGTTCTTTGGTGAGTATGCCAATGACTGGGGTGGCCTATTTGCTGGTTTATCACTTGCCGCACTTCCAATTGTGTTGCTGTATGTGATTTTGTCTGGCCAGTTCATCAAGGGTCTTACTGCAGGTGCCACTAAAGGCTAATTAATGATTAAAGCTGGAAGTTTAATTGTCTCCGTTCAAGCACGCCCAGATTCGGCGCTGCGCAAACCAGAGATCCTCGCTGCAATCGCGCAAGAAGTAGTCAAAGGTGGCGCGCAAGCAGTTCGGGTGCAGGGCATTGAGACTATTGCCGCAGTAAGAAAAGTAGTTAATGTGCCAATTATTGGACTAATTAAAACCGAACGATATGGTTTTGATGCCTATATCAGCGCAATCGCTGATGAAGTTGAAGCAATTAAATATGCTGGTGCAGATTTTGTGGCAATGGATGTCACTGATCGATCTCGACCAGAGCAACTGGAAGAATTATTTGCTCGCGCCAGTGAAGTTGAGATAAAAGTGTTTGCAGATATTGCCACGATTGCCGAGGGCATTAGAGCACAAGAACTAGGTGCTCATTTTGTGGCAACCACGATGGCGGGTTATACCGATCAACGGCCAACCACTGATGGTCCCGACTATGAATTGCTCCAGCAGCTGGTATCGCAATTGAGTGTTCCGGTGATTTTGGAAGGAAGAGTTGCTTCCAAAGCCGATATCGCTCGGGGATTTGAGTTGGGGGCCCACGCCGTAGTAGTTGGGCGAGCGGTGACAGCGCCCCGAACTATCGTTGAATCTTTGCTTCTTGGATGATTAGCACATGATGCTATGCATTGATGCTGGCGCGAGTAGCGCGAAATGGGCACTGAAAACGCAATCTGGTTTTTGCAGTGGATCGGTTGGGCCAATAACTGGGCACTTATTTTCTGAAGAGGCGCAGGCTCAAGTTTTTGCCGAACTTGACAAAATTGCAGCAGAAACTGGACCAGTAATGGAAGTTGTAATGGGAGTTACAGGCGTTGATAATGGCACTGAAGTTGCAAACAATTTAATTGAATATGTTGCAAAAGTTTTCAAAACAGGCGCTAAAAATATTAGACTCATGAACGATATGGAGCTCGCCTACTCTGCCGTCTTTGATCCGGGGGAAGGTGTGCTGGTTTATGCCGGAACTGGCGCGATTGCGTCTCAAGTAGATAAAGCCGGTAACTTTATACGTGCTGGTGGCTGGGGATTTCATATTGGTGACTTTGGTGCTGGTTATTCAATTGGCATAGCCGCGCTGAGATACGTCACAAGTCTGTGGGATCAAGGAAAAGATCCGATGCAAGATGAGTTTGGTGCTGCAGTTATGAATTACATTGATTGTAAAGATTGGCCAGATTTGCGTATCTTTATTTATGGCAATGGTAGATCTGCAATTGCCTCAGTGGCTCCAATTGTGGGTCAGCTTGCCGATCAAGGAAATGAGATCGCTCAGCTATTGATTCAAGATGCTGGGTTGTCATTAGCGGAGCTGGCGCAGCATATTGTGGATCGCACCGGCGCTACCAAAATCGTTGCTATGGGTGGGACATTCAAAATCTCCCCAATGTTGTTTGAAGAGTTGCGTAATGCACTTGAGTTACCAATTGAATTCGTAGATGATGATATTTCCCAACGCTGGCTAGAACGGAATGGCAAATGATTGACTTTGAAGCAGCGCTGGCCAATCAGCAAGTTGTGCCGGTAATTTCGCTTGATGATCCAGAACTAGCTCTACCCATGGCTGAAGCGCTTCTAGCTGGCGGCATCTCAATTCTAGAAGTTACATTGCGCAGCAAGAACTCAATGCAGGTGCTAAAGAATCTAGCTGAAGATAATCGATTCACTATTGGTGCTGGTTCAGTCAACTCAACTAATCAGTTAGATCAAGCGGTATCAGCTGGCGCTAAATTCATTGTGTCGCCCGGAAGTTATGAGCCGCTGATCAAGGCTGCGCTTGCCACCGGCTTACCTTATTTGCCTGGTGTCTCTACTCCGTCTGAGATTTTGCTCAATCACAATCTAGGTATGGAGCTGGTTAAATTTTTCCCAGCAAAACTGTTAGGTGGACCAGCTGCAATTAAAACTGTCGCTGCACCATTTCCGACAATGCGTTTTATGCCTACTGGAAACATCACCCAAGAGGATTACAGTGAATACCTAGCCCTACCCAATGTGGTGGCAGTTGGTAGCAGTTGGATGGTAAAACCAGAATTGATTGCTGCTAAAGACTGGGCAAGCATTACTAAGTTAGCTAGTTTGCGGGACAGCAAATGAAATTCAAATCAGTAGATCAGACTAAATTCGATTTAGTTTCCCTGGGCGAAGTGATGCTTCGATTAGATCCAGGTGAGGGTCGGATTCGAACTGCTCGTGAGTTCAAAGTCTGGGAGGGCGGCGGCGAATATAACGTTGCTCGAGGATTGCGTAAATGTTTTGAAATGCGAACTGCAATTGTCACTTCGCTAGTTGACAATGAAATTGGGCGATTGGTTGAAGACTTAATTCTAACGGGTGGCGTATCCACTGAATTTATTCAATGGGTGGAGTTTGACCAAGTTGGTCGAAGCGCTCGCAACGGATTAAATTTCACTGAGCGTGGGTTTGGGTTGCGAGGTGGTGTTGGAGTATCTGATCGAGGACACACTGCAGTAAGCCAACTAAAGCCAGGCATGATTGATTGGCAACATTTGTTTGGCAATTTAGGCGTTCGAGTTTTTCATACAGGCGGCATCTTTGCCAGGCTATCTGATAGCACGCCCGCAGTAATTCTGGAAGCAATGCATGCGGCAAAAGAAACCGGAACTTTAATCTCTTATGACTTTAATTACCGACCAAGCCTTTGGGCTGGATTGGGTGGGAAAGCAAAAGCACAAGAGATCAGCAAACAAATTGCCCCGTTAGTTGACATCATGATTGGTGGGGTTGATGACTTTAGCCAATCGCTTGGCATTGAGATTGCCGATCCAACGTTTGAAAATATGGTCCCAGCAGTTGTGGCTCAGTATCCGAATCTGCAATTAGTTGCAACAACCAAGCGTGATTTAAAGTCAGCATCGCAGAACAGCTATAGCGCAATTGCCTGGCGTAAGGATGATGGTTTTGTTACCAGCAGTTTGAATTTAGAAGTTGAAGTATTGGATCGAGTTGGCGCTGGTGATAGCTTCGTCTCAGCACTGATTTATTGCCTACTTAAGGAAATGCCGCTACAAACTGCGTTGGATTATGGTGTTGCCCATGGTGCGCTCACCATGACCACCCCAGGGGATAATTCCATGGCCACACTTGCTGACGTGCAGGCAGTGATTACTGGTGGTTCAGCCGCAATTAAGCGTTAATCGAATTACTTAACGCCACAAATTCAGCAAGATGTAAAACTTTAGTCTTGATTTTACGTTTTTTCAGTTGAGTCTTTAATTGCCGGGTGCAGCCAGGGTTCACGCTGATAATGAAATCTAAATCAAGTTTGGCAATTTCTTTTGCTTTTTTCTCAAAGACTTTATTGGAATCCTTCGCTCGCAAAATTGCATAAGTGCCAGCAGCGCCGCAGCAGTCACTAGCCCCTGGTAACTCAACGTAATCCGCAATCTGCGCGAGAACTTTGCGCGGCTCGTTAAAGATTTGCAACCCATGTCGTAGGTGGCATGAATCTTGAAGTGCAACCCTTGCTTTTTTGCCATTGATCATTACCGGCTTGAGTTGATCTACTTTTGCAGCTAATGCTTGTGAGTATTCAAATACTCGGTCTTTGCCAAGTACAGAAGCTAAATGAGCAGCGCAACCGCCGCTAGTGGTTAATATCTTGCCCGGCAGTTTGTCACCTAATTCTTTTGCCATCTCTTTACCGCGTTCAAGCTCACCGTTGTGGGCATGCAGCGCACCGCAGCAACCTTGATTACCGCTGACACTGGCTGGCAGATTTAGTTGAGCTGCCTTGGAAATGCCAGGAAACAGGCCGCGCTCGAAACAACCTAACATCAATGAGTATTCTGCTTGATCTTGCTT
The DNA here is from genome assembly GCA_009704345.1 of Actinomycetota bacterium. GTDB lineage: Bacteria > Actinomycetota > Actinomycetes > S36-B12 > UBA5976 > AcAMD-5. The sequence continues at coordinate 4,669 of WLEH01000060.1, forward strand.
CTTGAAATTTCGTAAATTGAACGCACCCAAGAACCGCACTCGCCAAGCTTGATTAACTGCAAATAACAGTAATTTCACAATGATATTTCTATTACTACCTTGCCAAGCAGCAGATCGCCATTCTTCTAACAGTGTGCCGTATTCCACACCAGCTGGACAAACACTTTCACAAGCTCGGCAACCTAAGCAAAAACTTGATTGCTCCAGCGTTTGATCTAGCGACAATTCACCAATCTGTACTGCCCGCATTAGATTGATTCGACCCCGGGGTGAAGACTCTTCTTCTTGCGTGAGCGCATAAGTTGGGCAAGCAGGTAAGCAGTAACCGCAGGAAATACATCGCTCTAACCGACTGGGCGTGAACGGCAGATCCTGTTTCATGAGCCGGTCTTTCCTGGATTTAAAATCCCATTTGGATCAAATGCAGTCTTAATCCGTCGGAATAATTCCATTTGCTCTTTGCCAACTTTGCGCTCTAGATATGGCAGCTTGGCAATGCCAACGCCGTGCTCGCCAGTTATGGTGCCACCCATATCGAGTGCGAGCGTAAAGATGTCATCAAGCGCTTGATGTAATCGGGCAACTTCAGCTGGATCATTGATATCGGCTAATACTTTTGGATGTAAATTGCCATCACCTGCATGGCCAAATACGCCAATTTTCACATTACGTTTTTTACTTATCTCGCTTATTTTTGCAACAGTTTCAGCTAGTAGTGGCCTTGGCACACAGATGTCTTCACTAACTGCAAGGGATGCTTCCCGAGCTAATGCTGGTAACGCGCAGCGCCTTGCAAACAGCAGTTGATCTGCTTCAACCACGTTTTTAGCTCTGGTAACTGAGATAACACCAGTTGTCGATGCACAGATATCTGCCATTCGCTGTGTTTTAATCTCAACATCATCACTATCACCATCTTCACCAAATAGCAGTAATGCACCAGCGTTCGTGTCTAAGCCAATATTGGCAAACTTTTCTACCGCAATAATGCAAACTTGATCTAAGAACTCAAGCGTTGCTGGCAATATGCCAGCCCCGACAATGTTATCTACTGCAACTGATGCATCGGCCAGTGTTTTGAAGTAAGCGACACCATATTTAGAAATTGTTGGACGTGGCCGCAGCGCAACTGTGGCTTTAGTGATTACACCAAGCGTTCCTTCTGAACCGACCATTAATCTGGTGATGTCATATCCTGCGACATCTTTCACCATGCGCGAGCCAGTGTTAATTACTTCGCCGGTACCTAGCACTACCTCAAGCCCAAGCACATAGTTTCGAGTCACACCATATTTAAGGCCGCGCAAGCCGCCGGCGCAGGTGGCGATATTGCCGCCAATGGTGGATACAGTTTTTGATCCTGGGTCTGGCGGATACATCAAGCCATGTTTAGCTGCGGCGTCATCTAAATTAACATTTGTTACTGCGGGTTCAACAACTGCCAACATTTCAGATTTTGAAATCTCCAAAATTCGATTTAGTTTGGTCATTACCAAAATGATGCCACCAGTAATTGGCACTGTTGCTGCGGCTAAATTACTGCCAGCACCACGAGTAATGACTGGCACATTGTGCTCATTGGCAAACTTAATTAACTCAACTACGTCTTGAGTTGTTTCGGCAAACACCACCGCCTCTGGGGCGGCTTTGAATTCTGGTGTGGCATCAGTGGAATAAGCGGTAATGGTCACCGGATCGGTTTTGACCTTATCGCCAAGAAGTTGAGTTAGGGCTGCGAGATTCATCTGTCGATAAGGATACACCTGGTTTGTTCCGTGAATTTAGTTAAACCCTTACATCCATAGCTAGGGAAACCACGGCAGCAGGCAAGCTCGGCCTATCGAATATGAACCAGATGTTGCCCAACTCGAATTGAATCTGCCAGTTTGGCTGTTGGTCTAAACAGCCATCATGTAGCAAAATTCTTGCTAGGAGAGCGATCCCAGTTCATCTTTAGGGCTAGTAAGAGTTGGATTTTTTCGCTAAACTCAAAATCTAGTCAAGGAGTTGTTAGGTATG
>WLEH01000061.1 GCA_009704345.1 Actinomycetota bacterium
CTGGGTTGTGTCAGCAATCCATTGAACATTGGCTGGAGTCCTCTACTTTTTAGATATGGGAACGCGACGGTGATCAGAGTCGCCGCCTCTTCGGTGTGATCCGGGTATTTATCTATAAAGCCGGCGAACATGATGCGAATCATGTCGCCATTGATATATTCTTTGGGGAATCGAGTGATCGCAAGAGGATTATTGGCCACGATCCGGCATCGTATATCTGGATTGAGGAAGGTGATAGGAATAGCAGAGGGATCATCGCCGCCTGCGTCGAGATAGTAGCGAACCATGTCTTCGGTCACCTGATCTCTATAGATGTGAATGAAGTTGGGATCGAATTCGATGAGTTCTTTCACCAACCCAATTTTTATTGTGGTCTTCGCCAGATTTTTCAGCACATTTTTGAGTGCGTGGGCGCTGGTATGTGTTGCTATCATCTCGCTAAACTTGTATTCTTTCATGAGAATCGGGAAGTTAGTCTCATTGACAGCCGCGGAATCCAGATAGTGACCCCGTTTTCTTTTGACCATGACCCGGATGACATCCTGATCTACTCGGTCACTGCCCACGAGTTTCATGTATAACTCGGGGGTGTCTTCCAGCAGGTCCAGAAGAACCGGTTTCGTTTTTGCTGCGGGCGGCAGCATGTCGAAGATCAATGGGTCGTATTTCACGGCGAATCGGACCACCGCTGGACTAAATCGCATGGCTGCGGCGGCATATAGAGAATAATCGGGATTGCGCTCTAGAACACCGAGGACTTCTTCCTCGCTATGACAGGAGGTAAGATCGTCGATGGTGGGATCCGAGTAGCAAAACATGATTGGTTGTGCGGAGTATGAGGGGATTATATAACCGAGGATATGATTAGTAGAGTATATTTTATAGTCTACTAAATTCAATTTTAGAATGGTGCGACGCCGGTGGTCATAGCGATATTATTGAGGGCACCGGCTCCACCTCCACTGATAATTTTAGAGGAGATTCCGATGGATGGTGTCTGGAATCCGAGGAGCCAGATGGCGACATAACCGGATATGAAGCCGAGGAGGAATGATTTCATGAGAGTGGATCGCGAGATATTCTCCGGGGTTTTAGACACGAATCGCGTCTCGATATAGAAGAGTAGTGTGGCGAATACACCCGCGATGATAGCCGCTAGAAACCCATTCATTTTATAGGAAAATAGTGTATAATCTGTTGATATAACCGCGTGTGTGGGTGGGGGGATGGGTGTTATTCTATGATGATTTCATCGGAGAGTTGAACGGGGGTTGCTTCGACCACTTCGAAATCGATGGCGAATTCGTTGTCATCGTCGTCATCCGGTGGAGGTTGCCCGGCGTTTGGGCGCGGTGGAATTAGCATCACCTGATCTTTAGAGTGATCGAAAGAGACGCTGTGATCAGTTTCTTCGGTGACATTAATAGCTGGTGCCGGGGTATCATCGGGGATTACAACTTCGTCTCCGCCCATCATCATTCCCATATCAATGAGACCTCCGTCGTCAACTGTGTGGGTGATGTCGAGGGGGATCTCACCTCCAATGCTTATGTCCAGGGGGGTATCGCCTCCTAGGTTGATAGAGGGTATATCCTCTTGAGGTGGTGCCACGAGGTCTTCGAGGTCGACGTTTTCACGGAGGTCGGCGTTTTCACGGAGATTGACGTCTTCATGTTTAGTTTCGGTGATGCTTTGAGCGGGGGATCCGGCGACGGTATTTATGGTCTGGTAGTTCTCGATCTCTTTCCTGATGATTTTCTTGATATCGTTCTCTTCTTTTTTGCTCATGTTCTTGGTGATATCGGTGGGTTCTTCGTCGGCTTCTTCGATGTTTTCGCCGAGGTATTCTTTGAGGATGTTTTTGACTGGCAGCATTTTGCGGATGGTTTCCTGGATGGATTCCTTCACTATCTTCTCGCACTCCCGGAGATTGCGCTGCTGTTCTATAGGAGCAATCGAGAAATCGCTGAACAGGTATGGTGACTTCCAGAATTCGCGTGCGCATTCGATGTAGACTTTGTGGATGAATACTTCGAGGCGTGGTATGACGAGATTGATCTTCTTTTGTTTCTGGGTGGTGCGAACCGATGTGAGGATTTTGGCTTGGGCGACAAAGACGGCGGATAGAAGATCGTCGAGGTAGTCACACCCCGAGTCTTTGACGACGTAGTTGTGGGCTTCTTTGATAGTACCGGGTGCCCACTTGGTGATCCCCGCGAGATATTCCTGGAAGAGTACGAGAGTTTTAGCGGGTTCTCCGCGGGATATTGCGTCGTCTTTGGCTTCTTTATAGATTCCGAGGAGCCCTTTATAGACGGGTATATAGAGGTGAGTACACACCTGCTTCATATATTCGTTCTTAGCATCAATAAGAACGGGCATACTGTAGTCGTCCATTTATCTCGATCCGTGTATTAAATCGCGGGTATTAGCCGCGATGATCTGGTGTGTCTCTCGGTGTGTCTCTCGGTGTCCTACGAACACACCCGCGCTATTTAGCCTTGTGGATCTTGTAAGCCGGTGCGGGTTCGCTAGTTTTGAGTTGTATCACGGCATTCCCCTCGCTCATTCCGTATAGACGCCCCGCGATTACGTCATAGTATTTCGAGTATTCCGGCGTTTTTTCTATCTGTGTTATAAGGTAGTAGTTGAGTGGGCACCCAGTTTCCTCTGGTATTCCCTCTGATTTATAGATGGAAAGATCGGAGAGTTCAGCCACCGCGATCTGGTTTTTGAGCCATCGGAAGTCGCCCTGGGAGAGTTTGATGAGGTGGCTGTAGTCTATAGAGGGGTATCTTTCGGCGCACCATCGTGTGAGATCTTCGCCGGAGGGTCTCTTGAAATTGAAAGTGAGGCACCGAGAGAGTAGTGCGGGGCTAATATTGGTTAGAGTGGATGAGATGAGACAGAACCGGGTGGTGGAGTTATATGCTTCTAGAATTCGGCGGAGGGCGGCCTGTGCTTCTATGGTGAGCATGTCGATTCCGTCTAGAACAACGAGTTTGAATTGACCGGTGGCGATTCCGGAGACGAATTTGATTTTCTCGCGGATATACTGAATCCCGCGCTCGTGTGTTAGCTGATACTCGAAGTAATTCCCTTTGGGCGTCTTATAGAGTTCATGTGCTATGGCGCGGGCGGTGAAAGTTTTTCCGATACCGGTGGAGCCATAGAAGAAGAGATTGGGCATCTGAGGGCCGATAATACATCGCAGATTAGTGATGATACTATCCTGGAATAGGACAGACGCGAGTCCGGGTCCAGTTTCTATAGATGATGGTGCTGTCATGGTGCGATTCTCTGGGATGCTACTAGTAGCAAACGATCAAACCTCCGGATTTGGAGTATTACTATAGCCGGTATTTATGTTCCAACCTGGAATTGAAATTAACCAATTTTTTGCGGTTTTTTTGAATTAAAAAATCTAAAATTAAAAATATTTTGGATTTTAAATGGAAAGTTTTGATGTATTCGATACTATAATTGGTAGATTATGTTTTAAAGGACATAATTTATTTCAAATTATAGAAGATAAATTAAAGATACCTAATTTTAAAAGATTACGTATGGCATGTGAAAAAGATACATATGATAAAACGTATCACGAGATTTCTAAATATTTACCAGATTTTGAAAAAATTAAAAAATTAGAATTGGAATTAGAATATGAATTATCTTTTCCTATTAATAAATATTTAAATAAAATTAAACCAGGAGATATATTAGTTTCAGATATGTATTTATCAGAAGAGCAAATACGGAAAATAATTTGTAAACATAAGATGATTGATAATCCATTATATGTTCATGTAAATCATAAAAATAGTGGTAGTTTTTGGAGAAGATCTGAAATAGTTTCTAATATATTGAAACATTATGGAGATAATTATCATAGTGATATATTAAGTGCAAATAGATATGGTGTTAAAACTGAATTTATTGATAATGTTGAGTTAAATACTCCAGAAGAAATTATTGAAAGCTTTTCTCCAACTCTATCTTATTTAATTAGGGCGTGTAGATTAACTACACAAAATGATAATATTTTTAATAATTGTGCGTATACTGTTATGCTACCGATTGTTATAGTTTTATCAATGTATATTCATGATTATTGTAAAAATAATGATATACATGAGATTATTTTTCTAAGCAGGGATGGTTATTGGTTTAATTTAATTTTTCCTATATTATTTCCGGAGATGAATTCTAGATATGAATATTTTAGTCGTTTAATGTCTACAAATAGAGAGGAAGCTAGAAAATTTATATCGATGTTAAATACTGATAATAAAAAATTAGTAGTAGATTTGAATGGATCTGGTACTACTTTTAATCATAATATAATGCCATTTATAAAAAAAACCGAATTATTAATTATTTTTGGTCATACAAATCATGTTAATCTATACCCAAATACACATTCATTATATATAGATTCTTGTGGTAAACATGAAATATTAAAATTTATTTCTATAGAGGATTTTCTAGGTGCTCCACATGGATCGATAGATCACATTGGTGGAAAAATGGATCCAGAATATGATATTACACTATTTAAAGAGTATATGATTGTCGTTGATGTATTTAAAAAATATTTTAATGTTTTTAAAAAGAATAATATTGATATAGAAATACCGTCATTTACTCCAGATATTTATATATTATTAGTAGATCAGTTATTATCTAATATTAAATATATTAAAAATATAAATGAATTTAATAAAAAAATAAAACATTTACATAGTCATGAACATGATTATACTAGATTTCCTATTAAATATTATTCGCAAATTGGACAAGATCAATATTTTATTGAAAATATAATTAAATATAAATGTAATGGAGTATTTCTAGATATTGGCGGATATGATGGTATTACTGGAAGTAATACATACGCCTTAGAAAAATATTTTAATTGGAAAGGGATTATTGTAGAATGTCTCCCTGAATTTGCTGAAAAATGTAGAAAGTGTAGAGAAGCAATAGTTTGTGGAAAAGCAATATATAAGAATACAGGTGATTTAATTGATATTACTATACCGGATGGCGATGAAATATTTGGAGGTAAAGAGCAATTATCATGTATTAAAGAATTTATGAGACCAAATTATATTGAAGTGTTTAAAAAATCTTTTAGAAAAAAGAGAACTATTCAAGTTGAAACTATTAATATAAATGATCTACTAGATCTAAATAATATCCATGAAATTGATTATCTATCTATTGATATAGAAGGTTATGAATTAGAAGCATTAAAAACTCTTGATTTTACAAAAAATATTATTAAATATATTACTATTGAATTTGGATTTGATGAAAATTATAAAAAAGAAATTTATGACTTTTTAACATCTAAAAATTATAATTTTATTAGAACAAATAGTTTTGATGATGAATATATGTTAATTGGTGCAAAATTTTAATATTAGATTCAGTTTGCCTTGTAATTAAATTGAATTGTGCGAAAGTGTGATATCGCCACATGTAGTCTTCCGTGATACTATCGCTGGTCGTGCCCAACCCCGATGAGTTCCGATAACAAAATGCAAACAATTGCCACTAAGATAGGCCTTTTCCTCAATGGGCTGTCCCATAAATCAAAGATGGAATCGGTCTATAGGGTATATGACCTGGGTGGATTCGCGCTGAATAGCCCGGATTTAATAGACGCGGCTATAAGATCTTCAATAGTCGGTGGTAACATCGAGGGACTGGAGTTTATTATGCGGGTATGTGATCCGACATATATAACTAGATTCACATACATTATTAGAGCCCGAGAAACCATGTATCGAGGGTCTCAGATGATGCGTTTCTTCTGGATGCCAATAATAGAACCATATATACCTATATGGTTACCAGATATGCGGGCTGAAATATTGGTGGAAACTCGGATCAAGATTCTGATCGACTATTTCATCAAAGACGAATACTATTTCAACACGGTTTTCGATGATAATGAAATGGATAACTATAGCTATGAAATACGATGTGAGTCCTTCGAGAAGATTTGGACTAAAGATGTGGAAGACTCGGTGAGATATCTGTTAGGTCTATATCCTATTTCCGTTGGGAAAGAGAGTGAAATGATGTACCTGCTACGAGAAGCAATAGAAACTAATATGAAATACTGGCAGTGCTATGGTATTCCGAAAAGAGAGTGTTATAAAAAAAGTGCGTATATACAAGCGTTTATAGACGATTGTATAGCATCGCGATAATCGTATAGCATCGCGATAATCGTATAGCGTTATGTTAGATATGCGCGAATGCGTATTCCGGTTAGATGTGCACGGCCTACTTCTTAGGTTGCGGCCGACATTTATCGCCGGTACATATTGGGGGTGCGCTGCATTTTCCGGCGGAAGATCCACCGGAAGATCCCCGGGTGACCGGACACGAAGTAGTCGAGGTTTTTCTAGTCTGACTTGGATCCATTTTAGTGGTATCTTCTATAAAAAATATTAAGTATTCTATAACACTCACGTATCATCCCACGGGATAATCATCCCATAGGATAATTAAACCGTAAATGATCCAGTAATTTTTTATCATTAGCGACGAATGCGTGAGCATAGAGACGTCCCGAGTTTTCCCGTATGACATCGCCGAAAGCGGTGCCAA
>WLEH01000062.1 GCA_009704345.1 Actinomycetota bacterium
GATTTTCATTTGTGTTGAGTTTTATTGGAACTTCCAACTGCGGCGCACCATAGGCGCTCTTCCCAACTAAATCAGGTCGAATTGGCAACGTGGTCATCTTTGATTACCGCCAATTCGTTTATCAATGGCAGCCCAGTGAGCTGGCAAATCTTCACTTAGTGCAAGAACTTCAATTTCTTGCGCCGAATCACTTAATGCATCTTTCGTGTATTCCACTAAATTCATTAACTTCAAAAATGTTTCTATGCTCAATCCTGCCGTGTGACAAGCACAGCCTCCAGTTGGAAGTACGTGATTGGATCCTGCTAAATAATCCCCGAGCGAAACTGGGCTGTAGTCACCCACAAAGATCGCCCCGGCGTTGGTTATTTGTCGCGCAACTGCGGCAGCATCTGCAGTTTGAATCTCCAAATGCTCTGCTGCATAACTATCAGCCACTGCAACCGCTTCTTCGATATTAGATACCAAAATAGCTAGCGATTGAGGCCCTGCCAGCGCAGCCGTAATTCGATCTTGATGCTTAGTTTTAGCTACTTGAATTTCAAGTTCATCGTTTACATCACTAATCAATTTTTCGCTTGTCGTGATAAGAACTGCCGCTGCCACCACATCGTGTTCTGCCTGGGAAATCAAATCTGCCGCAACAAACTTCGGGTCGGCTGTGTGGTCAGCAATTATTGCAACTTCAGTTGGGCCTGCTTCCGAGTCAAATCCGACTTTACCTGAAAGCGCCCGCTTTGCAGCAGTGACATAAATATTTCCCGGACCTGTTATCAAGTCAACCGGGGTGCAGCCAACACCAAAAGTTGCCATAGCGATTGCTTGAGCTCCGCCAACTGCATAAATCTCAGTTACACCCAAAATGCCGGCAGCGGCCAAAATTGATTGGTGCGGCCAGCCACTGTTTTCTCGATTTGGTGGGCTCATAATCATCATGCTAGATACTCCAGCTACTTGGGCTGGAACTACATTCATCACAACACTCGATGGATAAACCGCACGTCCGCCTGGAACATACAAACCAACGCGACTGATAGCTACCCATCGAGAAGTCACGCGTCCGCCTGGAATTACCTCAATTTCAATTTCAGTTCGACGCTGCTGTTCGCTCACTTTTCTAACTCTTTTGGCTGCTGTCTCTAACGCCGCAACGAACTCTGGCGATGCTGCTGCAACTGCGGCGTCAATGATTTCGGTAGGAACGCGTAACGAAGATGGCTTAATCCCATCAAATTTCTCAGTTAGCGCCAGCACTGTTTCGCTTGTCCCACCCTTAACTGCAGCGATTATCTCCTTGGCTTGCGGCATCACGGAATCCACGTCAACACTGGATCGAGGCACAATGTTTTTCGACAAGCCAGCACCAGGCCAGTTGGCACCAGTGAGATCCAGGACTTGCAACATGCGGATAAGTCTAGAAGGTTTAGGCTAATCTCGTTATGCATGATGAGAATGCTGCGTCCAATGCCCCGCTGCTGCGCATTCCGCTGTTTCCGCTGCCAACTGTTTTAGTGCCTGGCTTAGTTATGCCGCTAGTGCTGTTTGAGCCAAAATATCTCAAATTAGCCGAAAACCTGATGGAGCAAGACGAAACTGAGCGCTATTTTGGAATTGTGAAAACCATTCCAAAAACAGTTGGCACCGCAGATATCTCAATTAACACAATTGGCACTATTGCCCAAGTTCAATCCATGGAGTTGCTTCCCGATGGAAAATGGGACATGGTGACCGTGGGTAATCGCAAATTCCGAATTATTGAGTTGTATCAAGACCTGGCCTATCTAACAGCCGATGTTGAACTCCTACCTGAAGAAACCCAGGCAGATGAACCAGATGACGAAATACTCAGCAAACTCACAACTGCCTTTGATGAATATCGAGAACTTTTGGGGGTCTCTATTCAAGACAATGAGGATTTGCCAACCGAGGGCCAAACGCTTTCATATTTGATTACAGCAGCTGCAATGTTTAGTTTAGATGAGAAACAAGCTTTGCTTGAGATTCATTCGTCACGCGTTAGATTGCAAAAGCTAACTAAAATTTTGAATCGTGAAGTTGCAATAATTTCTCAGCTCAGATGTTTTCCAACGTATGAACCCAACCTGCAAGTTAGTCTTAACTAACTAAAGTTTTCGGCGGCGTCAAACAGTTCGCACCCAACAACTGCTTCAAATCACCATAAAGTCCCGGGCTAACTGAAACACTTAAATTGGCATCTAATCTCAGTGCCGTGGTGTGGTCAGCATGTATAACTTCCAACTGCACCTCAGTTGTCCCCGGATGACTTGCCAAAACAGTTTTCAACTTTTCGACTAACGGTGGAATTAAACGTTGAGCTGGCACATACAAGCGAAGCGCACCAACTGGCATTTCTTGAAATTGCGGAATAGAGATCTCAAGTGCGACAAACTTTGGGGCATCTTCCTCTCGCTTATCAAGGCGGCCTCGAATTTGAATAATGGAATCCGGAGCAAGCAATTGCCCATATTGGGAATAAGTTTGTGGGAACACCATTACATCGACTACGCCATCTAACGACTCCAACGTAACGATCGCCCATGAAGCACCTTGCTTAGTCACTTTGCGTTGTAACCCAGAGACCATTCCAGCCACTTGCACTGCCCTGTCATGCGGTAATTCGTCGTTCTGAATGTCAGCAATTGATACATCACTATTGGCGCTAATCACATGCTCTAAACCAAACAGCGGATGGTCACTTACATACAAACCTAGCATTTCACGTTCATAATTCAGTAGTAGTGACTTATCCCATTCGGGTAGATCAGGAATAGTGACAACTTGATTGGTGCTATTAGGTTCATTAATGCCACCAAATAGATCAAATTGACCCACGGCTTCAGCCCGCTTCATATCAGTGACAGCATCAATTGCATCGATATGAATTGCAAGCAATGCGCGCCTGGCATGATCTAACGAGTCAAACGCACCAGCTTTAATAAGTGATTCCAAAACCCGTTTGTTACATACAGTCAACTCAACTTTATCCAAGAAGTCCTGAAATGAGGTAAACATTCCTTTAGCTTCTCGGGTTCGAACAATACTTTCAACCACTCCTTCACCAACATTTCGAACTGCTGAAAGCCCAAAGCGCACGTCTTGACCAACTGAGGTGAAATCAACAAAAGAAGCATTCACGTCAGGCGGCAGCACACTCACTCCCATCCGCCTTGCTTCATTAAGGTATATCGCCATCTTGTCTTTATCGTCTTTAACACTGGTGAGCAGCGCTGCCATGTATTCCGCTGGATAATTTGCTTTTAAGAAAGCGGTCCAATATGAAACTAATCCGTATCCAGCAGAGTGGGCTTTATTGAAAGCATAGTCACTAAATGGAACCAACACGTCCCAGAGTTTTTTAATTGCTGCTTCACTGAAGCCGCGCTCTACCATGCCAGCTTTAAACGGTTCAAATTCTTTTTCCAGTTTGTCTTTCTGCTTCTTTCCCATCGCTCGGCGCAAAAGATCGGCAGTACCCAAGGTATAACCAGCTAATTTCTGAGCGATTGCCATTACCTGCTCTTGATAAACAATTAAGCCATAAGTTTCATCAAGGATTTCTGCTAACGGTTCAGCCAATTCCGGGTGTAGCGGCGTGTTTGGTTCTCGACCATTTTTGCGGTTGGCATAATCAATATGCGCATTGGCACCCATCGGGCCAGGTCGATAAAGCGCAATCACCGCTGAAATATCATCAAATGAGTCCGGTTGCAACAGTTTCAGCAATGCTCGCATTGGACCACCATCAAGCTGGAACACTCCTAAAGTTTCACCCTTAGAGAGCAGTTCAAAAGTTTTAGGATCATCAAGGGTCAGCTCTTCAAGCACAATACTTTTACCTCTATTGCGCTTTATGTTAGCTAAGCATTCATCTAAAACTGTTAAGTTACGTAATCCAAGAAAATCCATCTTCAGCAAGCCAAGAGCTTCGCAGGCACCCATATCAAATTGAGTAATGATGGAGCCATCATCACGGCGCCAAATTGGAATCACATCAAGGAGTGGCTCACGGCTGAGAATTACACCAGCTGCATGCACGCCTGGCTGACGCTTTAGACCTTCAAAGCCGCGTGCGGTGTCAACTACCTTTGTAACATCTGGATCAGTTTCATAAAGGCTGCGGAATTCCGCGCCTTCTTGGTAACGTGAATGTGTAGAGTCGAACATTTCTTTCAGGGAAACATCTTTACCCATAACGGGCTGCGGCATTACTTTTGTGATTCGATCTGAAACGGCATATGGATAACCAAGCACACGCGCGGAGTCTTTTACTGCAGCTTTAGCCTTAATCGTGCCATAGGTAACAATTTGAGCAACCCGATCATCGCCATACTTATCGGTCGCGTATCGAATCATCTCGGATCGGCGACGCTCATCGAAGTCAATGTCAATATCAGGCATCGAAACCCGCTCTGGGTTCAAGAATCGTTCAAACAACAGACCATGCTTGATTGGATCTAGTTCGGTAATTCCAAGTGCCCATGAAATAACTGAGCCAGCGGCAGAGCCTCGACCTGGACCAACTCGAATTGAATTTGCTTTGGCATGACGAACTAAGTCGGCGACCACTAAGAAGTAACCAGGAAAGCCCATTTGTGATACTACTGAAATTTCATATTTTGCTTGCTTAACATGCTGTTCAGTTGGTTTACCATTAAAACGTTGATGCAGTCCACGTTCAACTTCCTGAATCAACCAAGTTTCCTCAGTCTGACCAGCCGGCACTGGGAATTGCGGCAACAAATTGGCACCTTCATTAAATTCAACGTGACAGCGCTCAGCTATCACCAACGTGTTAGTTAGCGCCTCTGGGTAATCACCCCACACTTGTTGCATCTCAGCTGCAGATTTGATGTAGAAATCTCGGGCATCGAACTTGAATCGATTTGGATCTGCCATCGTGGTTCGTGTTCCAATACAAAGCAGCGCTTCATGCGCATCCGCATCTTTAGCATGGACATAATGTGTGTCATTTGTGGCAAGTAGCGGAAGTTTCAATTCTCTAGCTAATCGCAGCAAATCATCTCGATGACGTCGTTCTATATCGATTCCATGATCCATTAACTCACAGAAGAAATTCTCTCTGCCAAATATCTCTTGTAATTTAGCAGCTGTGGCTTTGGCCTTGTCATATTTCCCAGCTTGCAGCCAACGATTTACTTCGCCGCTTGGGCAGCCGGTAGTTCCGATCAGTCCTGTTGCATATCGCTCTAGTAATTCAAAATCCATTCGCGGTTTGTAGTAATAGCCTTCAAGGCTGGCGAGTGAAGACAATCTAAAGAGATTATGCATCCCTTCTGTTGTTTCACTTAGCAAGGTGATGTGGGTGTAGGCACTACTTCCTCTGGTTAATCCTTCAGAAACATCCTCTACGCCAGCTGCACCAAATTCAAATGGCGTTCGATTAGCTCTTCCTTGCGGTGCGTAATAGCCCTCTAATCCAATGATTGGGTTTACCCCAACTGCTTTAGTCTTCTTGTAGAACTCATACGCACCAAATAAATAGCCATGATCAGTAATAGCAACTGCCGGCATCTGCTGCCTAGCAACTTCAGCAGCCAGATCATCTAATCTGGCGGCCCCATCAAGCATTGAGTACTCCGTATGCACATGTAAATGCACAAACGAGTCACTCATCTTGCTTTCCTTCCAACACCAATCTTGCTACCTTAATGAAAGTCCAATCAAACTGTGGCATTGCCGCCCCGTCAATTTAACGCGTTGGCTAATAAATCTTGTGCAACCGCAAGATCTCGCGCCAGCTGGGCTGAAAAGTGCATTCGCTCGTTGGTGACTGGGTGAGTAATTTCGAGCTCAGCAGCATGCAACCATTGTCGTTTTAATCCTAATTTCGTAGCCAGAGTTGGATCTGCACCATAGGTGAGATCCCCTACACACGGATGGCGCACTGCTGCCATGTGGACGCGAATCTGATGAGTTCGGCCAGTTTCTAACTCCACTCGCAACAACGATGCATACCGATACATTTCTAAGGTGTCGTAGTGGGTGATACTGGGTCGACCGCCGGCTACAACTGCAAAACGATAATCCGCTCCAGGATGTCTGCCTATTGGCGCATCAATGGTGCCTGAGGCGGGGTCTGGATATCCTTGCACGATCGTTAAATAGATTTTCGTAACACTTCGATCTTTAAACTGTCGCTTCAGTGATGAGTATGCGGACTCACTTTTCGCAACAACCATAACTCCGCTGGTGCCAACATCCAATCGCTGCACAATCCCCTGGCGCTCTGCCGCGCCACTGGTGCTGATCCGATGACCTTGCTGCAGTAAGCGCTCCAACACATTTGGGCCATGCCAACCAACTGAGGAATGTGCGGCAACGCCCGCTGGTTTATTTATCACAACTAAGTCTTCATCGGAATAAAGCACTGGAATCTCAATGGCAAAATCTGCTGCAATCAACTCTGGCTCTGCTAATGATGCTGGTTTAGGCAAAACTTCAATTAGGTCTGCCAACTGCACGCGGTAACTTCTGGAACCAGGCTTTCCATTTACTTTAACTAAGTTGTCATCAATTAAATCTGCCGCCGCAGTTCGCGATATCTCCATTAATGCAGCTATCGC
>WLEH01000063.1 GCA_009704345.1 Actinomycetota bacterium
GGCGGAATATGCTAACTATCGCAAACGCGTTGATCGCGATCGAGAGTTAACTAAAGATCTAGCGATTGCATCAGTATTGGAACAACTACTACCACTTTTGGATGATATTGATCGCGCTCGCGAGCACGAAGAGTTAACTGGTGGCTTTGCGGCCGTTGCCGATAACTTAACTAAAGTGGTGGAGCGATTTAATTTGATTCCAGTTGGTGCAGTTGGTGATGAATTTGATCCAAGTGAACATGAAGCGCTACAGATGATTGAATCGGAAAACTTCACTGTGCCATCGGTAGCAACTGTGCTGCGAAAGGGTTATCGCAGAGGCGATAAATTGATTCGACCAGCACAAGTAGTTGTTGCTGAACCAATAACTGCTGAAGTTACTGCGGAAGAGAACTAATGCGTTACGGGGTGCCACAAGATGAGAACACCCCGGCATACGTGATTTCCGTTGCCGCTGAAATGGCTGAGATGCACCCACAAACGCTGCGCCATTACGACAAGATGGGATTAGTTTCACCCTCTCGATCCGGTCGACAGCGGCTGTATTCGCTTAGGGATATTGCGCTGGCGCGCTATGTGGCAGCGCTGGTTAAAGAAGGAGTAAACCACGAAGGGATTAAGCGCATCATTGTGCTTAATCAAGAGGTGGGCGAGCTTAAAAATCAGTTAGCGCTGGTAACTGAGCGCCTTAATGACTTTGAGCATAAAGATCGAAATACCAAACTTGCGGTTTATCGGCCTCGTCGTTAATTGACCAAACCAGGCTTTAGTTGTTCAATTGCGCGGGGCAATATGAAATTCATTAAATCCATCGCAACCGCAACCGCGCTTTCGCTGTTAGTTATTGCCCCAGTTAACGCAGCACCAATTAAAGCGGGATCGGTCTGCGCTAAGCCAAATCAACAAATGAAATCTGCTGGACAGACGCTGATTTGCAAGAAAAGCGGGAAGAGATTTGTTTGGCGCGTAAAAGCAGTTAAACCAGCGACCCCTCCAACTACCCCAGTTACGCCAACGCCGGAAGTTAAGCGATTAGCTATCTATACCGGAGGTGCTGGTGGCAGCCAAGCCTTAAGTTTTGACTTACCAGTTTCAGTAGCACCAGCACCAGCAAATACCAATTTGAAGTTATGGGTGTATCACCCGAAGTTTAAGAACCAACCGCTGCGCAGCCCGGGGATTTGGCTTAGAAAAACTGGCGAAGAATGGAAATGGTTTCCAAACGGTAATCCCGATGGCAGCATGTATTTCAACATCGCACCAGGTAGTTATATTTTTGACACAGTTGAACCAGATAACAACAGCAAAGACTTTAGTAGAAGGACATACTCGCTAACTGTTTCCGCTACCGGCGTTGCCAGCGTTGTTGGACTAAGGCCAAATGCTGCTGGTTTTTACACCGTATCAGTGAATGATCAAACGAATCGAGCACCCGCGTTTGTACCCACATCAAGATGTCAGATCTTGGATCGAGATGTTAATCGTGGCATGAATGTTGGATTTGGCAAATCAGTTAATCGATTAACCAGTCAAGGTGTAATTAAGGCATTAATTTTGCCAATTGATTTTGCTTCACTGCCTGGCACTGGCGTGCCAGCTGAGATTTTCTACAACATGGCAACCAAGATGGACACTTACTTCAAAGAGATGTCCAACAATCGGGTTAGCTTTGATTTTCAGGTGCTGCCAACTTGGCATCGAGCAAATTTTGATCCAGCGATTTACAAATTAGGGCAATGGAATGGCGGCGACCCACATAGTTATTACAAATCAGCTCTTGCCTCAGCTGATCCCGTCGTGGATTACTCATTATTTGATGTGGTTTATGTGCTATCTCCCAAAACTGTGCCCTGGTCATTAATTGCCTATGGCCCAGCATTTCCAACTGATATATCAACTGAAGATGGCTCAGTTAGAAACGGCACATTTTCTGGCGCAGATGCTTATCAACAAAACGATACGGTGGCTTGGCAATGGATGGCACATGAAACTGGGCATCTGTTTGGCATCTTTGACCTTTACACCATTGCACCACAAGCTAGCACTTATGGTGGTTGGGACTTGATGGCAAATAACTGGGGTGATTATTTAGAGTTAAACAGTTGGAATCGATATATCCAAGGTTGGTTAGCTGATAGTCAAGTGAGATGTTTAGAACCAAATCAACTTACTACGCCAGTTGAGGTGAGTATTGATCGGCTTAACTTTAGAAATAATGAAGTGAAAGCGGCAGTAGTTAGATTATCTGACACTAAAGTGTTAGTGGCGGAAGTGAGACGCAGCGGTGGTTATGACAAGATGCCAGAGAACTTAGAAGGTGTGTTGGTATACACGGTTGATACCACAATTGAGAGCATCAAAGGTGGCTATCAAGTACAGCGCCGACCCGGCTCAACTAATCCAGATTTCATTGATGCTGCGCTAAAACCAGGGGATAAAGTCAAAGTAGGTAGCGTCACAGTTGAAGTGGTTTCTCGTGGTGCGCAAGGTGATGTAGTTAGATTTAGTAATTAATTCAAATTATTATCTGACCAATAACAAATCGCTTCATAAACGTATTGCCCTAACCCATCACCTAACTTCTGGTAAAACTTACTGTATTCGGTAGGCAAGATATACGTCATCGCTAATGATTTAAATGCTTCTTTATTTGGTTGCCAGAATTGTGTGGTGAATTCATATTGCGCTTTAACTGCTGCTTGAGCTTCTTCACTAGTTGGGGGTAAACCTTGCAGCATCAGTTCTTGGAAGCGGGCAGTAATTAAACTAAATTGCTCAGTGAATTGCTGGTTCTGCTCTTTGGTGTAGTTGTTCTGGTATTGGGATGAATGGTAATTCGATTGCATGAGTTAATCATAAATTCCATCTGCCAAAAAATCTCGATACCCTTGCGCCATGATTGGAACATGGCACGGCTTAATAATCAACTGCCCTAAGCCACAACAATTGGCACCGTTTTATGCTGAACTGCTTGACTACGTCACTGTTCAAGATGAGCCTGATTGGGTGGTAATTGGTAAATCACCAGATCAACCTGGCATCGCATTTCAGCTAGATGAGAACTTTGTGCCACCTACCTGGCCAGAATTATCTGTCCCAACTCATCTGCATATTGATATCAGAATTGCTGACTTGGATGCTGCTTTAGCTGAGGTGGAGCGGCTTGGCGGGAAATTACGCCAGAAATCAGTTGCTGATTTCTGGGTTTGCTCTGATCCAGAAGGTCTTCCCTTCTGCTTAGTTAAGTTCTAATTCGGACATTTTTCTTATTACTAATGCTTTCTTGACCATCCAAGATTGTTGTGTAAAGGTGCTGGCCAGGAGGGGTCATGTGTGGTGGATGCATTCAATCCGGACTAAGCGTTGCTGATTCTGTTGGATTAGAACCAAGCACAACAAAAGCCCTATCTATCGCAACGGCTGCGGTAATGCTGTTTTCACTATCCTCTCCGCTAGTGCCCACGTCTTCTTCGGTTAGAGCAGGCGCGGTTTGCGCCAAAGCAAACCAGAAAGTTGTTAAATCGGATAAGACTTTTGTTTGCAAGAAGAGCGGTAAAAAATTTGTTTGGAAAGTTCAGATAAAAAAGTTAATCACGCCACC
Source organism: Actinomycetota bacterium (assembly GCA_009704345.1). Taxonomy (GTDB): domain Bacteria; phylum Actinomycetota; class Actinomycetes; order S36-B12; family UBA5976; genus AcAMD-5. The sequence goes on from WLEH01000063.1 coordinate 3,602, forward strand.
TGATGAGACTGTTGTTCCAGTTGTTCCACCTAAGAAAGTGGAATATCAAAATCCATCGCAACCTAGCGACAATATTCAGAGTTGTCAGATTAGGGAAGTAAAGCCGAGAAATGCTAGGGCTGGGCCAGATGGCGCACCTATCTTGTTGCCATCTGGATTTCCGCGAGTAACTCCAGCAACTCAACATCTAGGAACTGTTACCTGGGCGCTAATTCCAATTGACTTTCCTGATCTATCTGGTGATCTGAATTTTGAAAGTAGAGTTGATGGTCAGATGAAGTCCGTCACTGATTGGTTTGACACGGTCAGTGAGGGCAAACTTAAAGTGAATTGGCGTGTGGATAGCAAATGGGTTCGATTACCAAAGCCCACCACTGAATATGTGATTCCGTTTTCGGTTAACTTACGAGATTCAGAAAACGGCATAAAACTATGGCGTGATGCGATGGCTGCCGCTGATCCAGGATTTGATTTCACAAATATCCAACAAGTTATTTTCGTCCTACCAAAAGGACAAACGTTTATGAAAGAAACGTCTCAGGGATTTCCCTGGGATAAAGCAGTTATAGATTTGAAAACAAATGAAGGTTCTGTCGCCGGATTTGCAGTTACTGGATCTGATTTTGATTGGCCGGGAAGGCAATATTGGCCACATTGGGCGCACGAGTTTGGCCATTCAATTAGCCTGGCCCATATCGGTTCCTCCAGGGGAGATAATCCACCGTTTAATCCATTTGATTTAATGGGTGGCCAAGAGGGTCCATCACGGGAGTTGAATGGTTGGATGAGATTTCTCGCGGGCTGGCTAGTTGATGAAAAAATCTATTGCAAAGCTGCGACAAATCTTACCGATTTGAAATTAACTTTAGCTCCATTAAGCGATCAAAAATCTGGCCTCAAGCTCGCAATAATTCCAGTCTCCCAAACTAAAGCAGTCTTGGTTGAATCTAGACGTTTCACTAAGTTCTCTTGTGGTCCAAAAGATCGAAACGGAGTATTGGTTTATACCTATGACGCCAGATTAAGTCATGGTGAGGACTTCTTAGTTCCGATTCGGCCAACTGGGCGACCCGTGGTTAACATCAACACTCCAGAATCTCCCTGTTGGACCCAACCATTTGCTGATCCGCTGCTCTATGAAGGTGATTCAGTAACTGTTGAAGGAATGACAATCAAAGTACTGCAAAGTGGTGATTACGATCAGATTCAAGTGCAACGACCGTAAATGAATTGGGATAGCTTTTAGTAGTTAATCTATTTCCGTCAAATAACGTTTCTGGAAGTTAATCCCTGACAACTAACTACTCAAAATCCCGATCGCTAGCCACTTCAGTTGGATTGAATGGCTCTGGCACATCTTTCGCCATATCAGCAAATCTGGAGTAGTGACCTTGGAATACCACTTCAATGTTTGCCATTGGACCATTACGGTGTTTAGCAACAATTAAATCTGCTTCTCCTCGTTTAGGGGAGGCGCGGTCATATGCATCGTCGCGGTGAATTAACACAACTACGTCAGCGTCCTGCTCCAGCGAGCCAGATTCACGAAGATCAGCAAGTTGTGGTCGCTTATCAGTTCGTTGCTCTGGACCACGGTTTAGCTGGGAGATGGCAATTACTGGAATGTCCAATTCTTTCGCGAGCAGCTTAAGCGATCGGGAGAACTCTGATACTTCTTGCTGTCTAGATTCCACTCTTCTACCAGAAGTCATAAGTTGCAAGTAGTCAACAATGATGAGTCTTAAATTATGGCGCTGCTTGAGTCGTCTGGCCTTTGCTCGAATTTCCATCATGGTTAAGTTAGCGGAGTCATCAATAAACAGCGGTGCTTCAGAAATTGAGCTCATTTTGCGAGCAAGTCGCTGCCATTCTTGATCTGACATTTTATTAGTACGCATGCTGGATAAGAAAATATTTGATTCAGCAGAAAGCAATCGCATCACAATTTCAGTGCGGCTCATTTCCAGTGAAAATATTGCTGTTGTTAGATCATGTTTAATTGCCGCAGCGCGAGCAATATCTAAGCCAAGCGTTGATTTACCTAAACCAGGTCGAGCGGCAACGATAATTAATTGTCCTGGGTGTAAGCCGTTTGTTAATTTATCTAACTCAGTAATGCCTGTTGGCACACCAGTCATAATGCCATCGCGCGAACCAAGCGCTTCAATTTCAGTTAACGCACCAGATAGCAATGTGCCTAGAGGTTGATAATCATCTCGAGCTCGGTTATCAGAGACGTCATACACCTCAGCTTGTGCGGCATCAACGATTTGATCTACATCGCCTTCGCCCTTATAGCCAAGTTGCGCAATTTTTGTTCCAGCTTCAACTAATCGTCTGAGCATTGCTTTATCGCGCACAATATGTGCGTAATACTCGGCATTTGCTGCGGTTGGCACACCATTAACTAACGTGTGTAAATACGGCGCACCACCAATTTTTATTAGCTCACCAGTTTTACCTAACTGTGCTGAAACTGTTACTGGATCAACTGGTTCACCACGACCATACAAATCCAAAATTGCAGCATAAATAGTTGCGTGCGCTGGTCGATAAAAATCCATCTCGCGTAAATTCTCAACTACGTCAGCAATCGCATCTTTGCTAAGTAGCATCGCACCAAGCACTGATGCCTCAGCAGCAATATCTTGTGGGGGTAGCCGATCAAAACCAGCATCGCCCGCTGGTGATGGAAATTCCGCCACGCTCATGAGGGCATTGTGCCCAGTTACTCAGACAGATGCGCTTTGTCCTGTGTGAGGAATCGGGGATGAACTGCGGATTACCTGTGGATA
>WLEH01000064.1 GCA_009704345.1 Actinomycetota bacterium
TAACAACCCATAGATCGTGCTTGACTGCCCAATCGCCAATCTCTTTTAATTGTGATGGTGAGTAAACCGCACCAGTTGGATTTGATGGGGATACCATCAACAAAATTTTAGTTTTTGGAGTCAATGCTGCATTAAGTTGATCAATAGTTGCGCGATAGCCTGAAGTTTCATCAGTCATAACCACTACAGTTTTTCCACCAGAAAGCGCAATTGCTTCTGGATAAGTGGTCCAATATGGCGCGATCACAATTACTTCATCGCCTGGATCAAGCAAGGTAGCAAAAGTGTTGTACAGCGCTTGCTTGCCACCGTTAGTAACTAACACTTGCGCTGGATCAATGGTTAAGTTCGAATCACGCAGCGTTTTAGCAGCGATTGCTTCGCGCAGCGCTGGCAAACCATTAGTTGGACTGTAACGATGCATGGCAGGATTTTTTGCCGCTGCAATTGCCGCATCAACGATTAGTGCTGGAGTTGGAAAGTCTGGTTCGCCCGCACCAAATCCAATAACTGGGCGACCCTGGGCCTTGAGCGCCTTAGCCTTTGCATCTACGGCCAAGGTGGCTGATTCGCTGATAGCTGCGATCCGAGCTGAGATTCGATTCTTAGACATGGGGCGGATTGTGGCAGATGAAGGGGAGACTGAGCGAAGGGCTCAAAACACCCACGCATTACACTCCCGCTTCTGCCCATTTGCCTTATGGCGACTGGGCGTCCGAGGGTCGTAGCTCAATTGGTAGAGTTCCGGTCTCCAAAACCGGCGGTTGGGGGTTCGAGTCCCTCCGGCCCTGCAGGTCCCCTCGACCTAGCGAGTCCGTATTAATACGGAAGCGTTAGCTTGGGTTGGTAACGAAAGAGGCGAAGTGAGCGAGTCAGAAGTATTACCTTCACACGAGGGTGAAGCGCGCAAAGGTGTATTTGGCCGTGCGCGTGCTTTTCTGCATGACATTTCGGTTGAACTTCGTAAAGTAATTTGGCCAACTCGACGTGAACTAAGTGTTTACACCACCGTTGTGTTGATATTCATCTTGTTCATTACTGCATTTATTACTGTCCTTGATTTTGGTTTCGGCCAGATCACGCTATTCCTGTTTGGTTCATAAGCGAGATATTGAAAATGACAACCAACAGCCCGTTTGAATATCAATCTGCAGAGTCACTTGCAACTGAAGAAGTTGTTCCGGAGACTGTTGCTGAAATAGTTCCGGTGGTTGCTGAACCTGCAGAAGCTGTTCTTGAGGAAGTTGCAACTGAAGTTGCTGAACAACCAGCAGAACAACCAGCAGAACAAGTTGATACGCCAGCTGCTGAAGTTGAAGTGCCGCTAGATCCTGTCGCTGAATTCATGGAATCCATGAAGACTAAAGAGGGTAAGTGGTATGTGCTGCAGTCTTATTCCGGAATGGAAAAGCGCGTCAAAGCAAATTTAGAATCACGCATTCACACCATGAACATGGAAGATGAAATTTTCCAAGTTGAAGTTCCAACTGACATGGTTGTTGAAGTTAAAAATGGCGTTCGCAAAAATGTATTAAAGAATCGCTTCCCAGGCTATGTGCTGGTTCGTATGTACATGACTGATGAATCATGGGGTGTAGTTCGACATACACCAGGAGTAACAAAGTTTGCTGGTGCAGTAGCGCACAACGCGCAACCAATGCCGTTAACTCTTGAAGAAGTTGCGGACATTTTGGCACCACGCCTAGAAGCGCCAGTTGCCGTTGCTACTAAGGGTGGCGGTAAAGCCAAATCGGCTAAAAGTGTTGCAGTACTTGATTTCAATGTGGGCGATTCAGTCACGGTTATTGACGGACCATTTGCCACGCTGCAAGCCACCATCTCTGAAATCAATGCAGATACCCAGAAGATAATTGGACTAGTTGAGATCTTCGGTCGAGAGACCCCGGTTGAACTTAGCTTTAGTCAGATTGCAAAGAGTTAGTTTTAGGTAAGGAAAAGGAACAACATGGCACCGTCGAAAAAAGTATCCGGTCTAATCAAGCTTCAAATCCAGGCCGGAGCTGCTAACCCAGCACCTCCAATTGGTCCAGCATTGGGTCAGCATGGTGTGAACATCATGGAGTTCTGCAAGGCCTATAACGCAGCAACCGAAGCGCAAAAGGGACAGGTGATTCCAGTTGAGATCACCGTTTATGAAGATCGTTCTTTCACCTTCATTCTTAAGACTCCACCTGCTGCTCGATTGATTTTGAAGTATGCCGGCATTGAAAAGGGCGCTGACAATCCACTGCGAAACAAAGTTGGCACATTAACAAAGTCACAGGTTAAGGAAATTGCTGAAGTAAAAATGAGTGATTTAAACGCCAATGACATTGATGCTGCCATGAAGATTATTGAAGGCACTGCACGTTCCATGGGTGTGACAATCAACGAATAGATTTTCGAAGGTAACTTCGAACGGCAGCAACGCTGCCAGTGGGAGAGCTAGTAACGGTACTAGTTCGATTGCACCACGAACGAGAGGTAAAACATGAAGAAGAGCAAGGTTTGGCGCAAGTCCGCTGAACTTATTAAGCCAGATACTCAATACAATGCAGCAGAAGCAATGGAAATTGCCCGTAAAACTGCAAATGGCAAACCACACACTGTTGATGTTTCAATCAAACTAGGTGTTGATGTGCGAAAAGCGGAGCAGATGGTGCGTGGCACAGTTAACTTGCCACATGGCACTGGAAAAACTGCACGTGTAATTGTCTTTGCCGCTGGTGTAAAGGCTGACGAAGCTCGCGCTGCCGGAGCTGATGAGGTTGGTGGCGATGAACTAGTTGCCAAAGTTGCTGGCGGTTGGACTGATTTTGATTCAGCTGTTGCAACTCCTGACATGATGGGCAAAGTTGGAACTTTAGGTAAAGTACTTGGCCCTCGCGGTTTAATGCCAAATCCAAAAACTGGCACGGTTACTATGGATGTTGCCAAAGCAGTATCTGACATTAAGGGCGGAAAGATTGAATTCCGAACTGATAAGCAAGCAAATTTGCATTTCGTAATTGGTAAAGCAAACTTCAGCGCAGATCAGTTGAAGGATAACTTCAATGCTGCGATTGATGAGATCATGCGACTTAAGCCATCAAGCTCAAAAGGTCGCTACATTCAATCTTGCACCGTCTCCACCACATTTGGTCCTGGCATCAAAGTTGATCCAGGCGTAAAGAGTGGTGCTGACAGCGAGGACGCTGAATAGATTTCTGAAATACCCCCTCAGACAACTGTCTGTGGGGGTATTTTTTGTCCAAATTGTTCCTTTTGGTTCTCTAGTTGTCGTACACTTCTCATACTCTCGGCTCGTCGAAAGGGCCCAATAATGTTTATCCATCGGTCTTTGTTTCGCGCGCTGATTTCAGTGGTTGCCTCGGCTGCGATCATCGTTACGGCAAGCACACCTGCTAACTCATTTTCGTTAGGGCCGAAAGCGAGTTATTTGGTTCAAATCACACCTACCGCAAAGGCTGCAGTTGAGAGTGCCATAGTTAAAGCTGGCGGCAAGATCGAAGATAGATACCAGTATGTTTTTGATGGTTTCAAAATCGAATTACCAGTTGCGGCGGTTCGATTACTGAGGTTAATTCCTAACGTGTTAACAGTTGAAGAAGATATTCCAATGTCATTGGGTTCAAATCAGACCCAATCACCTACACCTTCTTGGGGTTTAGATCGTATTGATCAACGCACCACGATCTCGTCTTCAGCTACTAGTTCTTATGGATATAGGTCAGCAGGAACTGGCGCCACGGTTTATGTGGTAGATACTGGAGTATCTAAACACCAAGATTTTGGGACAAGATTGTCTGGCACCGGTTATTCTGGTTTTTCTGATGGGAATGGATTTAATGATTGCAATGGTCATGGCACTCACGTAGCCTCAACTGCTGCCGGTACAACTTACGGCGTAGCTAAGAATGCATCAATTGTGGCGGTAAGAGTTTTGGGTTGCAACGGTTCTGGATCAATGTCAGGAGTAGTTGCTGGTTTGGATTGGATTTTGAGCCCACAAAATGTTAACTCAAAATCTAAAGCTGTAGTAAATATGAGCCTAGGTGGCGGTGCATCATCCATTTTGGATAGCGCTGTTCAACGGTTAACAAATGCTGGTATCGCAGTTGTCGTCGCTGCGGGTAACAACAATGCCGATGCTTGCACCGCATCTCCTGCGCGCGCGCCATCAGCAATAACTGTTGGTTCAACTGATATTCGTGACTTTAAATCCTCTTTTTCAAATCATGGTCCATGTGTGGATATTCACGCCCCTGGTTCATCCATTACTGGTGCATGGTGGGACAGTGAAACATCAGTTCGAACCATCAGTGGCACGTCAATGGCCGCCCCACATGTGGCTGGCGCCGCCGCGGTTTATTTTGGATTTAGCAATTCAGGGACAGTCACTGAGCTGACCTCTCACTTGGCAGCAGAAGCAACCGCGGATGCCATTCAAGGATTGCCAATAAACACGATAAATAAGTTGCTATTTATATCGCCATCAGATGGTAAACCAATAATTACGGATCCTTCGCTATCACTTGCCAACATCACTGGGATTTCACATGAATCGGCTCAAGTTAGTTTCAAGATAACTCCTGGATCAGAAACCGCAAAACTAAATCTAGCTATTGCAACCGATCCAGCTATGGCCAATGCGGTGGTTGCGCCAATTTCACCAACGGAAGTAAGTGGTACAGATCCAGTTACCGCAATTGCTAATTTGTCGGGTTTGCAATCAGCTACAACTTATTTTGTACAGTTAACAATGACGACACCAAGCAAAACAATCAAGAGTTTGACAGAATCATTTAAAACTACGCCACCGCCAGTTGTTGCCCCAGTTGTGACTGCGCTTGAACCTACTGAAGTTACTTCATACAGCGCACGATTACATGGAACTGTCATGGCTGGAAATGCAACTTCAAGGGTCAATTTTGTTTATTCACAGGACAGCACCTTCGCCAAGGATGTTGTTACTGTAGTTGCGATACCAGAGACAGTCAGTGGCAACACAGCGACTCCAGTTAGTGTTCCAGTTTCGTTCCTAGTAAGCGGTAAGACCTATTTCTACAAAGTTATTGCAATTAATAGCTCAGCAACTACCCAAAGTGAAACTCGTTCATTTACGGCAAAAGTGGCACTTGGAGTTGCACCTACCGTGGTGACGGAAAAACTCTCTACTTCAGCAAATAGTGTTGAGCAGACTTTTACTGGAATTGTTAACCCCAAGGGCCAGACAACCACAGTTAGATTCAGTTATGGCAGAAGTAGCTCGCTTTCAACTGGTACTACCTCGTTCATAATTCCAACAAGTCCAATAACTGGTGAAATAGATCAGAATGTGTCTGCAGTTGTAAAGGGATTGGTTCCAGGTCTGGGCTATTACTATCGCTTTGAGGCCTCAAATGATTCGGGTGTCACTCGTGGAGCAATCCAATACAGCATTGTGACAGCAGTAAAGGCTGAATTTCGTCGAAATTTTGTTTCAAATCAAACCGGATACGCTGCAAAAGTAAATTCGACCGTTAATGCTGGTGGTAGCAATACCCGTTGGAGCTATGTTTATGGAACTGACCCCACTCTCTCTAGTGGCACAACAACATTAGATGCAACGCCCAACGCGATTACTCATGCCAATGACGTGACTATTTCATTGAATTTATCTGGACTTACGCCAAGCACAACTTATTACTACCGCCCGATAGTGCGAATTTTCACTGGACCATTTTCTGGTCAGACTTTGCTTGGACCTATTTCGTCATTTGGCACTTTGAATGTCGCACCACAACCTCAGCCTCAACCACAACCACAACCACAACCTCAGCCACAACCACAGCCACAACCACAACCAGGTCCGGGGAAGCAGTCCCAGACAATTACATTCAATTCACTAGCCAATATTGAATATGGTCCAGCGCAGGCATTAGTTGCAGCGGCTTCATCGAATTTACCGATCACCTTTACATCATTAACGCCTTCGGTTTGTTACATTCTCAATGCCACCGCAGGCGCAATGGTGCAGTATCAAAGTCCGGTATCTACTGCAAACAGCGTCACTTGCACTATTGCTGCTGATCAACCAGGAAATGCGAGTTTTGATCCAGCACCAAGAGTTACTAGAAGTTTCAACTTCAACAAAGTTGCAATGACGATCCGAGTAATCCCAACTGGCCCAATAACAGCTGAAGGAAATTTTGTTTGGGGTGAGATTTCTACTGTAAATCGATCGCTGATGAGCGGATTGAATTCACTTGGGCATTTGTTAGATGTGACATCACTGACGCCAACTATTTGCTCGGTGTCAAGGGTAGAAACAGTTGATCAAGGTTCAAGAGGAATCAATACCCGATCCTTTGTTAAGGGAA
>WLEH01000065.1 GCA_009704345.1 Actinomycetota bacterium
AAGCCCTGCGCCTAGCGCTGCTGCCAATAAGTCAATTGCTAAATCTAGTTCTTGCGCAATTGCCCGATGTTGCTGTTGGGTGGATTTTGCCGGTAATGCTGCAATTACTTTAGGAAGAAACAACACGGTTAGTAATGAAATAATAACGCCGGTCATATTTGGTAGGAAAATGATAATTATTACTGCTAAGAAATAACTAAGTTGTCTAGCAGATAGAGATTTTTTCACTTTGATTTCTTTAGGAAGTGGTTTACTAAATCCAAGCCAAACCGCTAAAGCCACTAAACTTGCCGCAATCACAGTTGCAGCTCCTGTTCAATGTTCTTGGCCAGCCGAATCATTATCCATGTACCACTGCTAAGCAGAAGTCCACCAATTGCTAGAGAAATCAATCCAATAGTTGAGGTAAGCAACCAAGATATTGCGGATATTCCTAACGACTGGGCCAGCAGCAGCGTTGCAATTGGCAGCAGCGCTAATGTAACTGCAGCAGTTTTTGGTCCAGCCAACTGACTTCTTATTTCATCGGCTACCATGATTCGATCAAGTTGGGCATCTAATGCAGATTGCATCGCCGGTCCTAGCGGAGCACCATGTTGTTGCGAAACTTGCCAACATGCCGCCAATGCTTTGAGTAATAAACTGTTTTGTAGTTTGGCATCTTGTGCCAGTGCAATAGGTAGTTCGATTGGTTGGTTTAGTTTTTTACTCGCCATGGGAATGAATTTATGGTTGCTATTGCTCAGCGCTTCCCAAGCTGGCATGCCGGCGCGAAGGGAATCAATGAACCCACGCATCCAATCAATCTCATCTAATTCAACGTTAGATTTATTGCTCAATTCAATTTTTGGTACGGTGTTGACACCTAACCAAAGAGCTACCGCGAATGCAATTAACAGCACGGCAATCATCAAGCTGCTCACAACGTGATTGGTTCATACTTGGCAATTACTTCATAGCAACCAGTAATTTGATTTGCTTCGGCAATAGTGGTTACTACCCGCTGCCCTGCAATCTTTTTTATCTGCACAATTTTTGATATGCCCTGCAGCAACCATTCAGTACTTAGATTTGGTGATATGCCAGCTAACAGACCAAGCGCAGCAATACGTGATGGCACTTCAGCTGCGGAGTTGGCATGTAACGTGGCAGCAGATCCAGTATGACCAGTATTAATTGCTAGCAATAACTCAAGCACTTCTGCGCCCCTTATTTCACCAATCACAATTCGATCGGGTCGCATTCGAAGTGTTTGTCGAACTAACTCTGACATTCCTATTGCACCAACACCATCAGCTGTTGCTGGTTTTGCTTCTAGTTGCACTACATGTGGATGTTCAATTCGAAGTTCTGTACTTTCTTCCACCACAACCATCCGCTCAGTTGGCGAAACTTCGCCTAACATGCTGGCCAATAATGAAGTTTTTCCAGCACCGGTTGCGCCAATTACTAGAAACGAATCACGATTTGCAATCAACTGCTTTAAATCTGCTGCAGCAGTTAATGTCAAGCACTGCTGGGTGACTAGCTCAGCGAAACTAAATGGTTTTCGGTTCGGAATTCGAATTGATAACTGCGGCCCACCAACGGCAATTGGTGGTAGGAGCGCGTGCATTCGGTTGCCATCGGCAAGTTTGGCGTCAACATATGGTTGCGCATCATCTAACCGGCGTCCGGCTTGCATCGCTAAGCGCTGCGCATAACTCCTAACGCATGTTGCATCATTAAACAACTTCCCAACAAAAGTCATACCTGCCGCGCTATCTATAAAAACTCGGCCATCACCGTGAATCAGCACATCTGTGATGTCAGTTCGCTGCATGATTTTTTCTAGCGGGCCATAACCAACTAATGCTGACCTAATATTTCGCGCAAGCGACATTAACTCTGCACCAGATTCCAACGCCCCGCTATTGCGTAAAGCTTGGCTGATCTCAATATCCGTTAACTCAGCTCCAGATATGGCTAGCTGACTTTTCACTCGCTCCAACAATTTCTCGTTAAACATTTACCTGCTCCAACCATGCTGTGGCAAACTTTCGAAGCTCTGAGCGATTACGTTCACCAGGAATAACGCCATCAGCAATATCTAATTGCAGTTTTGGATCAGATTTGTAACTAAGTAGTCGCGGAAGTTTTAAGTAATCGGCCGCATCAGATTTTGACACCCCAGATTTCTCAGCGACTCTAATAACTGGATTGATTGCATTTAGCTGTTTTAGCTTTGCAAGTCCTAATAGATTGCATGGTGCAAGATCAATTTCGTGACTGAACTTAAGGTTTAGTTTGGATTGATTTCCCAAATCCACAATCACTAACTGTGCTTGCTCGCGCAGCAGCGAAATGACGCTCTCTATGAAACTGCCAGTTAATGCTGTGCTGCGTTTTGCAAAACTAAGAAGTCGTAATTTTCCCAACTTTGGTAACCCAGCAAATAACGCAGATGCCGCAGGTAATCCAGCTAGCGATATTAATTGCTCCCAATCAACGCTATCGTTACTTTCAATGGTAGTTAGCAGTTTAAGTACAGACCGAGTTGGATCTAAATCCACTAAAGCCACATCTTGTGATAGTGCGGCCGTAAAACTAATTGCCGTTGTCAGCACACTAGCACCGGCACCAGCAACAACTGATCTAACCCCAATAAGCGGTGAGCGAACTAAGTGCTGATTTGTTAACCAATTCTGAAACCAACTTATTGCTTGCGGTAACTCAATTAACTGTGCTGGCGCGTAAGTTGCAGCAAAACGCCAAATTGAATCGGTTAGCCCGGAACTGATTAATAAATCAGGCTTTAGGCCAGGCTGGTCGATTAATGCTCTTGGGTCCGCAATTAAGTATTCAGCAGCGTTAATAACTGGATATTCATCCAACAGCCGCAACTCAATATTCACTGCTGCTGCAGCCTGCAACGCAATCGAGATTAAGTCGGCATCTCGGCTTAGCAGCACAAATCCACTCTTCACGGCCAGAGCATGCGGTTACATCACGCCAATTAGTAGGTGAATTTCGGAACTGGGGATAACTTGGCTAAAGTCCACTTGCCTCTGGGTGTGGGCATAAGCCAACATCTACCCATTGAACTTAAGGGGAACCATGAGCACTGATGCGGTTGCAAACTTGCTGCATGAAAGCCGGCACTTTCCACCAAGTGCCGAATTTGCCGCTCAGGCAAATGCGCAACCTGGACTCTACGACTTAGCAGATGCTGATCGAATTAAGTTCTGGGAGAGCCAAGCTGATCGGTTAAGTTGGCATGCCAAGTGGCAGCAAGCACTTGATTGGAGCGATGCCCCGGTTGCAAAATGGTTTGTTGGCGGCAAATTGAATGTGGCATATAACTGTGTCGATCGACATGTGGAAGCTGGCTATGGTGATCGAGTTGCACTTTTTTGGGAAGGCGAACCTGGCGATACCAGAACTATTACCTACGCTGAACTTAAGTCGGAAGTTTCAAAAGCAGCAAATGCATTGTTGCAGTTAGGTATTTCCGCCGGTGATCGAGTTGCAATTTATCTGCCGATGATTCCAGAAGCAGCAATTGCCATGTTGGCTTGTGCTCGAATTGGTGCGGTGCACTCAGTAGTGTTTGGTGGCTTCTCTGCTGAAGCACTTCGTAGTCGAATTGAAGATGCCGCAGCTAAATTAGTAATTACCGCAGATGGTGGCTATCGTCGTGGCAGCGCTTCAGCACTTAAACCTGCCGTTGATGAGGCAGTTGATGCATCGCCAACAATTGAGAGGGTCTTAGTTGTTAAACGCACTAATCAAGACGTGGCTTGGTTTGACCGAGATGTTTGGTGGCATGACTTAGTTGATGCACAGAGTGATCAACATGATCCAGTTCCATTTGACTCCGAGCATCCACTTTTTATTTTGTATACCTCAGGCACTACTGGAAAACCAAAAGGTATTTTGCATACTAGCGGTGGTTATTTAACTCAGGCCAGTTACACCCACTTTAATGTTTTTGATCTAAAACCCGAAACAGATATTTATTGGTGCACTGCGGATGTTGGTTGGGTAACAGGTCACTCTTACATTGTTTATGGTCCAATGAGCAATGGCACCACCCAGTTAATGTATGAAGGCACACCTGATACTCCAACTAAATCTCGTTGGTGGAAGTTAATCGAGAAATACCAAGTCACTCAGTTATATACCGCACCAACTGCAATTAGAACTTTTATGAAGTGGGGCGATCAATTCCCAGCGGAAGCTGACTTATCAAGTTTGCGCTTACTGGGTTCAGTTGGCGAACCAATTAATCCAGAAGCATGGATGTGGTATCGCGAAATAATTGGCAATAACAATTGTCCAATTGTTGATACTTGGTGGCAAACTGAAACCGGTGCAATCATGATCTCGCCGCTACCCGGAGTTTCAGCAACAAAACCTGGCTCTGCCATGACTCCGCTGCCTGGGATTAGCGCAAAAATTGTTGATGATGCTGGAAAAGAAGTTGGCTTAGGTCATGGTGGGTATCTCGTGTTAACTGAACCTTGGCCCAGCATGTTGCGCGGCATCTGGGGCGATATGGCACGTTATCAAGAAACTTATTGGAGTCGATTTAGTAATCGATATTTTGCAGGTGATGGTGCCAAGTGGGATGAAGAGGGCGCAATTTGGCTACTTGGTCGAGTAGATGATGTGATGAATGTTTCTGGTCATCGCATCTCAACTACTGAAGTTGAATCTGCCCTAGTCTCGCACCCAGCAGTTGCTGAAGCCGCTGTCGTTGGCGCTACCGATGAAGTAACTGGTCAGGGAATTGTGGCGTTTGTAATTCTGCGCGCTGGCCATGAACATGATGATGTGATTGCTGAACTGCGAAATCATGTGGCCAAAGAGATTGGTCCGATTGCCAAACCCAGACAAGTCATGATCGTGCCCGAGCTCCCTAAGACTCGCTCAGGTAAAATTATGCGGCGACTGCTTCGTGATGTAGCAGAAAATCGCGAGTTGGGCGATGTAACAACACTGGCTGATTCAGCAGTGATGAAGCTGATTAGTGAGGGGCTGGCTACCGGTGGCACAGAAGATTAAACGCGCCTTCCTGCTACTACGATTAGCCAAGATCATTAGGAGAGTCATGGAGCATCAGCAGTCCGGAAAGCCAGTTCGCAAGAAGCTGGTTGATGCCGTTGATTCGGTTGAAGATGTAATTTTGGTGCAGCTGCGACTACTTGCGGCGGAACTTCGCGCTTCGAGCAAGAGTGCGTTATTTGCTGTGGTTTTCATTATTGTTGGCTCAGCAAGTTTGATCTTTGTTTTGATTTTTGCTGTAATCACAGCAGCTTTAGCAATTGCTGAAACTGGATTGACAATTTGGTTTGCCTTTTTAATCATGACTGGCGTGTTGTTTTTAATTGCACTGCTACTGCTAGGGCTGGGCATAAAAGCCTTTAGCAAAATTAAAGCACCAACTCGTGCATTAAAGTCTTGGCAAGAAACCAAAGACATTATCGCTGGCGAATAGGTTATGCAGGCCGCTGACAAGGTCATTTATCAGGAAGGACCTTGGCAACATAGCAAAGTAGTTGCGTCAGCAAATGCCTTTCATTTAGTTTCAATTGGCAAGCGAACCGATCCGCTAATTTTGTTATTACATGGCTTTGGTCAGTTTTGGTACACCTGGCGTGATTATTTAGAACCACTAGCAGCACTCGGTTATCGAGTAGTAGCGGTTGACCTGCGCGGTTATGGGGATAGTGATAAACCACCGCGCGGTTACGACCCTAGATCTATCTCACATGACATCTCAGCAATCATTCGCGTGCTTGGCGCAAAGTCTGCAATCTTGGTCGGTCATGATTGGGGTGGGTTAGCTGCTTGGGCGTCCGCAAAGAATCATCCAGACTTAATTAAGGCAATTGCCGTTGTCAATGCGCCCCATCCTGATGTGCTAATTGATAACTTTCTTAAAGATAAGAAAACTAGAAATTTTTTCTGGCTACTAACTCGAATGCAAATTCGCACTGTCGCTTTTCGAAAATTGACTAAAAATAATGCTGAATTACTAGAGACATGGTTGCGTGAGTGGAATAACAACCAATGGCCAGATGCAGCGTTGGCTCAAAGATACCGTCTGGCTTTCTTAAATCGGATCACCCCATATAGTGCAATTGAGTATTACCGCTGGGCAGCTCGCAGTTTACTCAGATTTGAGGGCAGAAGATTTTACCGGTTAATGCGCAAAGCGGTTAAACAAGATGTGTTAGCTATTAGTACATTAGATAACCCACTCATTGAGGCTGATTTAGTTCAGTTATCAAAGAAGTTTGTTAGGGCAAGTTTTACCTACAAGCAATTTGCTACCGGTGGACATCATATTCATGAACGAAAACC
>WLEH01000066.1 GCA_009704345.1 Actinomycetota bacterium
CCCAATATTCCTGATGTGCGCGAAACTGGATCAACGTTTGAAGATAATGCAATTTTGAAAGCAACCACGATTGCAAAGGTGCTTAATCAATCAGTGCTGGCGGATGATTCTGGGATTGAAGTTGATGCGCTAAACGGAATGCCAGGAGTGTTATCTGCGCGCTGGGCTGGATCGCAAAAAAGTGATCAAGCAAATCTGAACCTATTGCTTTCGCAATTAGCAGACGTTCCAATAGAGCGCAGAACGGCAAGATATGTTTGTGTTGCGGCATATGCCGATCCAGCTGGTGAGATTAAATCCACTCGAGGCGAGTGGGAGGGCGTAGTTGCGACAGCTCCTGTTGGGTCAAATGGATTTGGTTATGACCCTATTTTCTATTTACCGGACCTCAATAAAACCGTAGCTGAATTGCCTGAGGAAACAAAGGATTCGTTAAGTCATCGACTTCATGCGTTCACGAGATTAGCCGCATTAATTGGCCAAATCTGACCATTTTGTGGGGGATTAAGCCTCACCGCCTACGATTAGCCGCAACCCAATAGACCTAAGGAGCCAATTCGTGGCGCAGATTCTCAGCAAGGTGTTACGCGCTGGCGAGGGTAAAAAACTCAAGCGAATTCAGGCAGTTGCTAAGGCCGTTAACGCTATTGAAGATGAGTTCATCAAATTATCTGATGCGGAACTTCGCGGCCTCACTGATCAATATCGCGAACGCCTAGCTGCTGGCGAAACCCTTGATGATCTGATGGTCGAAGCATTTGCCACCGTCCGCGAGGCAGCAAAACGAACCTTGGGACAGCGCCATTATGACGTGCAGCTAATGGGTGGTGCGGCACTTCATTTGGGCAATATTGCAGAGATGAAAACGGGTGAAGGTAAGACACTGGTTTCGACTCTTGCGGCATATCTAAATGCACTAACCGGTGAAGGCGTGCATGTAGTTACCACAAATGATTATTTAGCTGAGCGTGACTCGGAATGGATGGGTCGAGTTCACCGATTCTTGGGACTAAATGTTGGTGTGATTTTATCTAATATGAGCGCAGCCCAGCGCCGCGAGATGTATGCGGCCGACATTACTTACGGTACAAATAATGAATTTGGTTTTGATTACCTACGCGACAACATGGCTTGGCAACCTGCTGAATTAGTGCAGCGAGGACACAATTTTGCCATCGTCGATGAGGTTGACTCGATCCTGATCGATGAAGCTCGCACGCCACTAATTATTTCGGGTCCGGCTGATGAAGCAAATGAGCTGTATGGCCAGTTTGCTCGCATCGCTAATCAATTAAAGCGCGATGAGCACTATGAAGTTGATGAAAAGAAGCGCACAGTTGGTGTCACTGAAGCGGGCATCACCAAAGTAGAGCAACTTTTAGATATTGATAATTTGTATAAACCAGAGAACACACCATTAATTGGATTCTTAAACAATTCACTCAAAGCAAAAGAACTATACCGAAAAGATCGCGATTACATTGTTCGCGATGGCGAAGTGTTAATTGTTGATGAGCACACCGGCCGCGTACTCTCTGGTCGTCGATATTCCGAGGGCATGCACCAATCCATTGAAGCGCGCGAGGGCGTGGTGATTAATCAGGAAAATCAGACGCTCGCCACCATCACGCTGCAAAATTACTTCAGGCTCTATGGCAAGTTGTCAGGTATGACCGGTACTGCGATGACTGAAGAAGGAGAATTTGATCGCATCTATAAATTAGGTGTAATTCAGATTCCAACTAACATGCCAATGCGCCGAACGGATCAAGCAGATTTGGTTTATCGCACTGAAGAGGCAAAATTCAATGCTGTGGTATCTGATATTACTGAGCGCAACAAAACTGGTCAACCGGTTTTGATTGGTACCACCTCAGTTGAGAAATCAGAGCTGCTATCGGCCATGCTGAAGCGCAAAGGTGTGCAGCATGAAGTGCTAAATGCTAAGCAACACGATCGAGAAGCAGCAATTGTGGCAATGGCAGGTAAAAAGTTTGCGGTCACAGTATCTACCAATATGGCCGGGCGCGGTACTGACATTATGTTGGGTGGAAATGCCGAATTTCTTGCTGATCAAGAACTACAACGCGCTGGCTTAGATCCAGTTGAAGCGGCTGAAGAATATGAATCAGCCTGGCCCGCAGCACTAGCAAAATCACAAGCTGCCGTTGCTGCAGAGCATGATGAAGTAGTAGCCCTTGGTGGTCTTTATGTGCTTGGCACGGAACGACATGAGAGCCGCCGAATTGATAATCAGCTGCGTGGCCGATCGGGCCGACAAGGAGATCCAGGTGAAAGCCGATTTTATTTATCATTAACTGATGATTTAATGCGTCGGTTTAAATCTGATTTGGTTGATTCATTCCTGCGTCGATTTAACGTGCCAGATGATGTACCAATTGAAGCTAAGATGGTTTCTAATGCCATCAAGAATGCGCAGACTCAAGTTGAGCAGCAGAACTTTGAGATTCGAAAGAATATCCTCAAGTATGACGAGGTAATGAATCAGCAGCGTAAAGTGATTTATCAAGAACGCCAGCGGGTGCTGGCTGGCGCTGATTTGAAGAGTGAAATTCATGAATTCATGCGTGACACCATTGCCGATTACGTCACCTCAGCAACGCAAGATCCATATGAAGAGAATTGGGATCTAGATACGCTATGGAGTGCGCTACAACAACTTTATCCGGTCTCGGCTACATCAGAGCAGATTCGAGTTTCATCCGGTGGCGTGCTTGATCCTGAGGTGATGACCGCTTTCTTAATTGAAGATGCCGAGCAGGCTTACCAAGCGCGAGAAGATTCGTTGGGCGAAGAAGTGATGCGAGAGCTAGAGCGTCGAGTGGTACTAAGCGTGCTTGATACAAAATGGCGCGAGCATCTATACGAAATGGATTACCTCCAGAACGGAATCGGATTGCGAGCGATGGGGCAGCGAGATCCGCTCGTTGAATATCAACGCGAGGGCTTTGATCTGTTTGCCGCCATGATGGATGCCATCAAGGAAGAAACAGTGACTTATGTTTTTGCCGCACAAGTACAAGTGACCCCGGCAGCCAATGACAGCGTCGCAGTTGAGGCACCAGGACTTGCTACCGCACCAACTCGGTCATCTGGTGGGGGAGATTTGGAATATCCAGATACTCCTCGTAATGCAGTTTGTCCTTGTGGTTCAGGCAAGAAATACAAGCGTTGCCACGGTGACCCACGTCGCTAGCTAGCAGCGCCCTTGTCTTGTTCTTTAATCTCGGCGAGTAATTCTCTGATTTCAGCACGCAGATAATCTCTGGTTGCGACATCACCTAGCGCTGCTCGGATTGCTGATATTTCGCGTGCTAGATACTCAGAGCTAGCATGGAGGCGTTCATTGTGTGCACGATCCTCAGCGTAAGTGACACGATCACGGTCGGCTTGACGATTTTGCGCCAGCAAAATTAGCGGAGCCGCATATGAAGCTTGAAGCGAAAGAACTAAAGTGAGAAAAATAAATGGATATTCGTCATATCGTAAATATTGTGGTGCAACTATATTCAAACTGACCCAGCCGGTAACAACTACCGTCATCCAGGCAATAAAGCGCCATGAGCCGATAAAGCGGGCGATTCGTTCACTAACTTGGCCAATTCGCTCTGGATCACGCGCTTGTGGAAAAGATTTAGTGGCTGGTTGATCTAGTCTTCGATTAGCCATGTTGGACCTCCGGTTGGTCTCGCCAATCACTTGGCAACATATGATCAATTAAATCATCAGCGGTAATAGCCCCAATTAATCTGCCAGCTTCATCAGTAACCGGCAGCGCAACTAAATTGTAGGTTGCGAAGCGCTTAGTTACTTCACTTAAGGTTGCCGTTGGCAGCACCGCATCAATTTCCGCATCAAGCACTGATGAAACTAAAGTAAATGGTGGCTCTCGCAGCAATCGCTGGGTGTGGACGACGCCGAGGAATTTGCCAGTTGGTGTTTCAGTTGGAGCTCGAACAACAAATACCTGAGCTGCTAGGGATGGCGTTACTTCCTTAACTCGAACTGCAGCCAGCGCATCAGCGACAGTGGCACTTGCAGCGAGAATAACTGGATTAGAAGTCATCATGCCGCCAGCGGTGTAATCACCGTAGGTGAGCAGTCGCTTAAGTCCAGCAGCATCAGTTGGCTCCATTAACTCCAAATAAGTGGCCGCACTTTCTGGAGACATTTCACTCAGCACATCTGCCGCATCCGCTGGGTCCATCTCTTCTAATACATTTGCGGCGCGGTTCACCTCAAAGCGTTGCAGCAGTGCTACTCGATCATCATCGGGTAGTTCTTCTAGCAACGCGGCAAGAACTTCATCTTCGAGATCTTGGGCAATTTGAAGTCGTATCTCAAAGGGAAGTTTTAGTAAAAATTTTGCTGCATCTGCTTCATGCATTTCATTTACCTGGGCTAGTAATCTCTGCTCTTCAGTCACAGAAACATGAGATGCTTCTAAAATCAACTCAGACCAATCAACCATAGTTTCGGAGGCTCGGCGCATAAAACCAGCCGTCGTGTCTCGGACAAACAAAGTAGTAATCGACCATTCTTTAGTTTTTGAATCTAGTTGCATGGCTAAGTCAACAATCTTTTGTTTGGCTTGCTTACCCTGCACTTGAAAATTTTGATTGCGAAGTTGCCCAAGTGCGAGAACTTCATCGGCATGCAATTGGAATCTACGTAAATTCAACGTTCCAGTGCTTACTACTTGCTCGGCTGATATATCTGTGATTCGACCCATTGGCAAAAAGATTCGTCGCTTGGGCGGCACCTCAACTACTAGGCCGCGCACTCTAGGCGCTCTAAGTGCGGTGGGCCGAGAGATTACGGCATCGCGAATTCGACCTACTTGATCTCCGCTTGGATCAAATATGGCAGTTCCGGCTAACCGGGCGAGAAATATCCGACGCTCCACCAGGTAAGGCTAACCCATGGAAGATAGCCCGTAAGGTCGTTCCGTGAATCCCGTGCATTATCGAACTGACCTAATTGCACTCTCTATTGCAGTGCTGGCAGTGTCAAGTTCTGGACCCATGATTGCCGCTTGCGCAGCGCCAGCACTGGCTATTGCATTTTGGCGCTGCTTTATTGGCGCAAGCGTCACAGCGCCAGTTGCTTGGTTGCAAAATCGAGAAATTTGGCGGGCATTAACAACTCGAGATTGGTTAGGTGCTGGACTGGCTGGGTTGTTTTTAGGTCTGCATTTTGCGGCATGGATTCCATCATTGCGATACACCTCAATAGCTGCCTCAACCGCAATTGTGGCAACTCAAGTGGTTTGGGCGGCGCTGATTGCACATGTACTTGGCACTAAAGCGCCAAGGCGGGAATGGTTTGGCATTGCAATTAGTTTAATTGGTGTGATTATGTTAACTGGAATAGATGTTAGTTTAAATCGAACTGCTCTAATTGGTGATTTACTTGCGCTAATTGGCGCAGTTATGGCAGCAGCATATATGGCCGTTGGTCAGCGAGTGCGACAAAATATTCCAACCAGTGTTTACACCACCATAGTTTATGGCGCCGCCGCTGTTGTGTTATTCGTTTTTGTGTTAGTTTCAAATTCGCCACTAACTGGATATGCCGCCCGTGATTGGATTTTGATTTTGGCCTTAACCGCAATTGCGCAGTTGCTTGGTCATACCTTGATGAATATGGCGCTGCGTTCATTATCAGCAACCACAATTAGCTTAGCAATTTTACTGGAGTTGCCAGGTGCAGTTTTGATCGCTTGGTTCTGGCCCGGTCAGCAACCACCTTGGCAGTTATTCCCAGCAATGGTGTTAATTATGGTCGGATTAGTAATTGTAATAAGATCAACTAGAGCGAATTACACCAAAACTGATCCAACACCGCAGTAGTAGCGGGTACATTTTCCACATTAGGCGAGTGCGCCGCATCTGGAATTACCACGTATTGCGCGCCAATTGTTTCTGCCATGTCATGTTGTTGCGCAATCGGCCAGGCATCATCGGCTTCGCCGTGGGTCACTAAAACCGGAAGTCCAGCTTTTGCAATTTTGGCAACATCATGACTTAGATCTGCTTGGTCAATCAGAATTTGTGCTTTGCCAAGCAGCGCTGCAGTTTTAGTGTTCAACCAACGAGTGCGTAAAAAATTCTCAACATTGGGACTAGTTAGTCTGCCATCAGCTTTCATCTCCGCAATGCTGTTATCAATTCGATTGTTTTTATTTCCTGCCCTGAGGTCAACTTGAAAATCCTTTAACCAGTCATAACTAGTGCCAGGAATTGCTCCTGGGCCAGAGCAGAACAAGGTGAGTGAAGCTAAGTTTGCACCAGCGATTGTGGCCGC
>WLEH01000067.1 GCA_009704345.1 Actinomycetota bacterium
GCTTCGTAGTCTGTTTTCATGTTTTCGCTAAATGAAAAAGTTGGTCGGTCACTTAACCGAAATGGCAGCACCATAATTTTTGGCTTTGCCTTGGTATTTATTCGCTCTGGTGCTATCGGGAAACCAAGCGAAACTGTTTGATTTGGTGAAACGCTAATGCGACAGTCAGATACTGGTGCCGCAACTGAGGAGACCACAACCACATGAGTGCTGAGCAGTGTGAACGCAGTCAAGAGACTAACTAATCGCAGGCGCACGCCAAGACTATAGCAAAAATAGAGGAGGATTTAGCTACTTGCCCAGTTCCGTTAGCAACTTATTCATAAATTCAATTTCAGCCATTTGAGTAGAAGTAATGTCCTGACCCAGTTTTGCTGCTAACTCAGTTTTTGAATTGATCACCATTTTTGCCATCTCAATTGCACCTTCATGATGCTTGATCATTCCCTTCAGAAAGAGACGATCAAATTCGGCACCAGTTGTGTTTCTTAAAGTTTCAATCTCTGAGTCAGACAACATGCCAGCCATTTGATGACCATCGTGCGCACCAATCATGGCTCCACCCCAACTCAGCATTTCATTGATTTCTGGTTGTTGTGCTGCCTTGATATCTGCTGCTAATTCCAAGATTGCTGGGTTAGTTGAGTTAGTAAGCGCAATATCTGCCATCACTATTGCCTGTTCATGATGCGGCACCATCATGGCTGCAAACATTTGATCATCGAGTGTGAATGTCGAACCAGCACCACAGCCAGTGACCAGCAAGACCATGCCCAATAGAAATTTTCTCATGGCAAAAATCTAGCCGAAATTTCTGTTAACGCGACTTATATATTTGACGCAATCTACGTTAGTTTGCTAACAATTTGGTTTGAAATGCGGCTGAAAGTCCCTGGCTTCCTAATTGAAATAGCCCAGCGACATCTAAGCCATCGCTTTCGTCATCAATTTCACCAATTAATGTGACTGGCTGATTCAAATCTGTGCAGAGCTTGTGAAAGCCGGTATCGCCATAACCTGGGACCACCACCAGCGCTCGGGCAGTTGATTCGCTAAATAGCATTTCAGCGGTCATCAATTCAGCAGGCAACTCAACTCGCATACCAATTCCAGAGTCATAAACCATCTCGGCGAGCGCAACCAATAATCCACCATCTGCTAAATCATGAGCTGCTTCTGCGATCCCATACGCGGCAAAGTTTCGCATGCAGCGAGCCAGCACTTTCTCCGCATCAATATTCAATTTTGGCGGTACGCCGCCAAGATGATTGTGAATGACTTCAGCCCAGATAGAGCCATCTAGTTCTGGTTTAGTTTCACCAAGCAGATAAACCTTGCTACCAGGTGACGAGTACGCTCGAGTGATGCGCTTGCCAACATCATCAAGTACACCAAGCACGCCAATTACTGGTGTTGGCAGAATTGCCACATCGCCAGTTTGGTTATAGAACGAAACATTACCGCCGGTAACCGGCGTACCAAACTCAAGCGCTCCATCAGCAAGCCCTGATACAGCTTCAGCAAATTGCCACATAATTTCCGGATCTTCGGGCGAACCAAAGTTAAGGCAATTTGTTACCGCAATTGGTTTTGCCCCACTCATTGCCACATTGCGATAAGCCTCAGCTAAATTCAATTGCGCACCAAGATATGGATCTAGTTGGCAATATCTACCATTACCATCTAACGAGATTGCGACACCTTTTCCAGTTTTACGATCAATACGAACCATGCCAGCATCATCAGGTGCGGAAAGCACAGTGTCACCGCGAACATATTTATCGTATTGCTCTGTGATCCAAGACTTATCTGCCAAATTTGCATGACTTAACAACTTAACTAAATCTGCCTTAATCCCTACTCCATCAGTTGGTTTTGGCAAAGTTGTCGTGGTGTTTACAATCAAGTTATCTTGATTTGCCGGTCGCTTCATCGGCCTTTCATAAACTGGACCTTCATGCGCAACAGTTCTAGGTGGAACATCAACAATTAATTCATCATGCCAGTAGATCTCTAATTTATCTGTTTGGGTTACTTCACCAATCACAGTTGCGCTCAAATCCCACTTATCACAAATTGCGAGCACCGCATCTAAATTCTCTGGCGCAATAATTGCGCACATTCGCTCTTGCGATTCACTCATTAAAATTTCTTCTGGGGTTAATGATTCATCTCGCAGTGGCACACGATCTAATTGCACCCGCATACCACCAGAACCATTGCTTGCCATCTCACTAGTTGCGCAAGAAAGTCCAGCTCCACCTAGATCTTGAATCGCTTCAATTAAGCCTGCACGCGCCATTTCTAACGTGGCTTCAATGAGCAACTTCTCCATAAATGGATCACCAACTTGCACACTTGGTCTTGCGGCTTGCGCTGATTCATCAAATA
The DNA here is from genome assembly GCA_009704345.1 of Actinomycetota bacterium. Lineage (GTDB taxonomy): Bacteria > Actinomycetota > Actinomycetes > S36-B12 > UBA5976 > AcAMD-5. The sequence goes on from WLEH01000067.1 coordinate 2,392, forward strand.
CTTCAGATGCTAAAACTGATACACCACCGATGCCATCGCCACCAGTTGCTGCACCATAGAGCAGCACTAAATCGCCAACTTCTTCAGCGCCGCTAGTCAAAATTTGATCATGCCGCATTGCGCCAACGCAGAGTGCATTAACTAATGGATTGCCAGCATATGAAGAATGAAAAACAGTTTCGCCACCAATGTTTGGCAGTCCCAAGCTATTGCCATATCCACCAATGCCAGCGACCACACCGTTTAAAACTCGCGCGGTATCGGGCGCTTTGGGATCGCCAAACCGCAGCGAATCCATCACGGCAAGCGGGCGCGCTCCCATCGCCAAAATGTCTCGCACAATGCCACCAACACCAGTTGCGGCACCTTGGTATGGCTCAATGAATGATGGGTGGTTATGCGATTCAACTTTGAATGTGACTGCCCAATTGTCCCCAATATCAACAACTCCAGCGTTTTCACCAATTCCAATTAGCAACACATCATTATCTGGGGTCTTCTCGCCAAACTTACGTAAGTGAACTTTGCTGCTCTTATAACTGCAATGCTCGCTCCACATTACTGAATACATTGCTAACTCAGCTGAGGTTGGCCTTCTACCCAAAATATCTTTGATGCGTTGATACTCGTCTTGTTTCAGCCCAAGTTTTTGCCATGGTTGATTAACCTCTGGTGTTGCTTGGGCATTTGAAACTGTATCGACCATTTAAACCGTAACTCCTGCAATCGACCAGAAGAAACCCAGCCCATCAACGCCAGCACCAACTAGACCATCAACCGCATGCTCTGGATGCGGCATGATCCCAACCACATTACCTGCTTCATTAGATATCGCCGCAATGTCATTAACTGAACCATTTGGATTGTTGTTGTATCTGGCAACAATTAAACCTTTATCTTCTAACTCTGGTAATGATTCTGGTGCAATTTGATAGCAACCTTCGCCATTTTTAATTGGAATTACTAATTCAGCGCCCGGCTGAAAGAAGTTAGTCCAAGCCGTTTTCGTATTTGTGATTGTAATTAACTCTGGCCGACAAATGAAGTGCAGCTCTTTATTGCGAGTTAGCGCACCAGGCAAAAGTCCAGTTTCGCATAACATTTGAAAGCCATTGCAAATGCCAAGCACTGGCATACCTTCATTTGCTTTATCAATCACTGCTTTCATAATTGGTGACACACTTGCAAGCGCTCCTGCACGTAGATAATCACCATAAGAAAATCCGCCAGGCAAAATTACCGCATCAACATCATTTAAATTAGTATCTTTATGCCAAACTGGCACCGCTTCGGCACCACCAAGCGCTACCGCCGTTGCCGCATCGCGATCATCTAACGTGCCTGGAAAAGTTATGATGCCAACGCGAGTAGTCACTCGCCATCACCTTCATCAGCATAGATGGCATAGGTTTCAATAACTGGATTGCTCAAAACAGTTGCTGCTAGTTCTTCAATTTCATCCAATAGCGCATCTGTAATTGGGCCATCAACAGAAATCTCAAAGCGCTTACCTTGTCGAACATTGTTAACCGATGCGTGACCGGCTCGATTAAACACTCCCTGGATCGCCCTACCCTGCGGGTCCAAAATCTCAGGTTTTGGCATTACTTCAACGATGATTTTTTCCACGAGGTGCACTTTACTTGAACTTAGTGCGCCATTGGGAATAAATACTCAGTTTATTGAGATTACCCAAATTGTTACTGGCTATTGAGACTCAAGGCAGCTAACGCACCATTAACAATAGAGCCGGCATCTAGGTCGTGGATTTTGTATAGGTCAAAGATGTTGCCAGACTGGCCAAAGCTATCAACCCCCATTGCTACCTGCGGCATACCTAATGCGGAACCTAGCCAGGCCATGGCATGAGATGAGCCATCATGAATTGAGACTATTGGGGCGCGCTCGGAGAAAACTGGACGCATTGATCCTGGAAACGACGGAGTATTGGCTGTTCTTATCCCTTGCTTGAGGGTGCGCTGCCAACTACCAAACAATCTACCTGGCGAGGTAACGTCAACGACATGAGCAATTACTCCTTCACTTGCCAGCTCAGCAGCTGCAGTTAAAACTTCTGGCATAACTGCGCCGCAACCAACTAAATGAATAACCGGTGAAACTTGATCATCTAGTTTCGCTGAGTTAACTCGACCATCAACTAACCGATAGGCCCCGGCTAGAACCTGTGTTCGTAACGCTGCTTCACCTATGCGTTCTTTAGCAGAATTAAATGGTGTTTGATCTAAAGCTCGAGTAGTTAACCTAAAGTAAAAAGCGAGCTCATTGGGTTTTAGATCTGGCGCAGTATCGGGTTTACTCCCTGACACATGCGCTATCGCATCGCAAAGCAGCCAATCCAATGCTTGACCATAAGCGGGTTCGATAAACACCACGCCAGGTAATTCCATACCAACCGAAGGTGTGATCGTTGATTGATGCGCACCACCTTCCGGAGCTAACGTAATTCCAGATGGGGTGCCAGCCACGATAAATTTCGCTCCAGAGTAGACGCTGTAAATGAACGCATCCAAACCACGAAGCACAAATGGGTCATAGACAGTTCCAATCGGAATCAATGGTTGATTTGAGAGGTCTGCCGCAAGACCTAATTGCCCGAGCAGACTAAATAGATTCATTTCACTTATGCCAAGTTCAATATGTTGGCCCGTTGGTCCTTCTGCCCATTTCAAGATTGGATCTTCATTCCAACGCCGTAGTTGGTTTGGATGGAAAACCCCAGTTCGATTAATGAAACCGCCTAAATTTGTGGAAGTTGCAACATCCGGTGCAGTGCTTACTAGATAGGGACGAATGTTTTCATCTCGGCTTATCTCACTTAATACCCGACCAAAAACCTCTTGCGAAGATGACTTGGCTGAAGTTGAGATCCCCGTACCAATTGGAATCGCCGATGCAATAGCAGTTCTTTGATTGTTGCGCTGTAACGCCACCTGCCTGGCCTGGCAAAGCGCATCAGCTGGACTACCGGGTTCGAACAAACTCCACTCATTTTCAACTTGCAAGCCGACTTTTTCTCTAAGTTGATTTAACTGAGCGTTAGAAATTTGAGCTGAATGATTTCTTGGATCACCAGCGATTGGTAAATGCCAGCCTTTGATTGTGTATGCGAAAACTACACTTGGTCGGTCCTGATGTGAATCGCACTCAGCAAACGCTTCCAACAATTCCGAAATGTCATGCCCGCCCAGATCAGTTAAGATCTCAAATAACTCCTGATCGGAAAATCTGTCGATAAATTGCTTAACTGAAGTGGGTGCTCCTTCCAAAAATCGAATTCGAGCAGCTGCTGGTGTTAGACCAAAAAGTGATTGATATTGTTCATTTGGAATATCGTTAAACCATTGCTTGAATTCTTGGCTATCAGGAATTGAAAAAACCTGTTTTAGCTTTGCTCCATATTTAATCTCGCGCACATGCCAGCCAGATGCTTCAAATTGTGCTCGCCATTGCGAAATGCGCACGCCGGGAACGACTCGATCTAGTGATTGTCGATTGAAGTCAACAATCCACATCACGTTACCTAATCCATCAGTTGCAGGATCAGCTATTGCTTCCCAGATGTTTCCTTCATCTAATTCGGCATCGCCGATGATCGCAATGAATCTTGATGCTGGTCGATTTCCAAAATGTGCATCTACGTATCTTCTGGTCACCGCTGCAAAGAGCGGAGCAACTGCACCTAGTCCGACTGATCCGGTTGAAAAATCAACTTGGTCTGGGTCCTTGGTTCGAGATGGGTAACTCTGCAGTCCCCCAGATGCTCGTAATTGAGTTAGATACTTCTGATCTAGATTACCCAATAGATACTGAATCGCATGAAATACTGGAGACGCATGAGGCTTAACACTGAC
>WLEH01000068.1 GCA_009704345.1 Actinomycetota bacterium
GACTGATACTGCTGTTGCAACATAGGCAACATAGCTTGTGCAGACTGTGTAGCCGCATGAGTCTCAATAGCATGAGAAATGCTCTGACCAAGGCCAGCCATCGAATTGACAACTTGCTGGTTGCCCTGCTGGATATTTCCAAAGTTGTAGTATCCGATTGCCATATATTTTAACCAAATGGATATTGTGTTCCCAATCCAAGATTTGGGACGGCACTCATTGCAGATGGATTATATCCCAAACTGCTCATGTAACTAGATGCCTGTGATGCGCTCGGAATAGCTCCAATAGTAGCTTGCGCTCCTTGACCAGAAAGACCACCCAAATAATTAGCAGTATTTAGAGAGTTTGCAAAACCAAGTCCTGCTTGCGCTCCAGAAATCCCCATATTCATCATATTCTGATTTTGCATTTGATTTTGAGCATACTGATTTGCTTGAGACTGATATTGATTTTCAGCCATTTGCATTCCCTGACCAGCGGCGGCTCCAGCTAATTGCGCCCCCATTCCAGTAGCTTGCAATCCAGCTTGTAATCCAGCAGTAGGACTAACAACCATGCTATTAGCAAGCTGTTGCCATGTCGGTGCGGCACTCAATCCAAACTGAGAAAGACCAACGCTAGTTTGACCAATGTTTCTAGCAAAGTTTTGAGGGGCTTGCCCCCCTCCTGAGAAAAGATTAAATCCACCACCAAGGTTCTGAGCTACTTGTCGGTTTATACCCTGCTGAACATCCAAAGGAATTTGGCCTTGGATATATGAGTTAATCTGGTTTTGAGCAAGTTGCCTTTGGGCTTGTGATCCCGGCATTACCGCTTCTTGATTGGCAATATTTGCTTGCGTTCCTACTTTAGAAAAATCAATTCCCTGCTGTTGAGCCTGATTAAATGCCTGAGATCCAAATCCCAGAGCCTGTGGGGACATTTGGTTAAACTGCTGTTTCTGAAAATCTAATGCTTGTTGTGGGTTAAAGCTGGGCATTCCACCGCCACCGCTTTTGCTTAACAAGGCACCCCCAATGCCTCCAGCCGCACCCAATGCGCCACCAATTAATGCCGCACTACCAGCACTCAAGCCCAATGTTTCAAATACAGGCATTTTCTTATGCTTGTATTCTGCAAATGTCTGTGGCGGCGTTAGGAATCTCATGCGATTTGTAATTCTTTATGGATAAGGCTTGGGCTTACTTCCTTTTTCCATATACTAAATTCTGGTTTTGATGTGTCGATTAAAGGGTTTTCGTTTGGTTCCGACAATCTTAACACTATTTCATTAGGATCTTCAATATTATCTGGATTGGAATGGCAAGTCACCCAAATTGTGTCTTCAATATTATAAAGAAGCCTTTTTGTTCCCGTTCTGGTGATTCCCATAAACCCAGCCTCATGCATTCCTTCTATCTCAAATTCACCATTTTCTTTTTCACGCAAAACGGCAACTTTCCCTTTTAGGATAAAAAATGGGTGTGTTGTTTTATGCTTTAAAGAAACAACAATTGAATCTTTTGGCATAAAAATCTTTCTAGTATAAATTTCAGGAGTAAAGAAATGCTCCAATGGGCATTCTACTTTAGGCGAGTTTCCAATCTGCTCCTCTATCTTGTCCATTGTGCTAATTTCAGAAAGTTCTTTCATATCAATAAGGCCATGTTGCTCCATCATCCCAAGCATATGTCGGGATCAAGGCATTTAGCATCATGTTGTTTGGGAACTGGCGAATAGCACTTCCAGTAGGTTCTTCCCTATCAGCAGTCTCCCTATTCACTTCAAAGATGGCATTCTGAAGAGATGCGGCATAAAGCTGGTCGCTACCTTTATTCTCACGATAAACAACCGCCATAACAGCGGAAATCATTGCTTCAGGTGTAAACTCAACCTGATCAGTCAACTCAAACAAATCTTGGTAATTCTTTTTGCAATACAAAATCACCGAATCCTTGACTCGACCTTGAATCGCATACCTACGGAAGCTAGGATTAACATCGTAGGGTTGATATATCGCAAGAAGCATTTGAGCCTGTGCATCAGGATCGTATGCGTAAAGCCTTACCCTGCCTTTGGTTTGAGGCTTGGTGCATTGGAATACGCTCTTAAAGAAGTTCACCGAATAAACATAAGTAGGAGCAAGCCCTAAAGTAATCGTTTCGCTTATCCTTGTGCCATAGGCATTCTCGCCAAAGAAAGTAACTTCTACTCCCGCATCTAGCGGAGATTCGGCCTCCACGCACAATTTGTACGGAGCCATTTCATAGTTCTGGTAGGTAACGTGCTTCCCACCTACTTCAATAAACTTCTTATTACCACCATTCCAACCATAGGCTTGACCCCACCCATTGCCATTTCCGTAGCCTCCAGAGCTTGCATCACCCCATGTATCTTGCGGGATGCTCTGATACCACTCATTTCCAAGTGATACAGGCTGTCCATCAATCCAAGCCAATCGAACTTGCTTGTAAAGGCTAGGAAGCGTCAGCAATCCATTGACGCAAGCAATGCAAACATACTCGCAAAGGCTGTCTACATCCACTTTATTCCATAAAAGTGACCTTGCTTTATTAAGATATGACAATTGGGTTGCTTGATTGCAAGTGCCGCTATTCCCTGCGTAAGGACGCAGAATAGGAAGCATATCTTGTACGGAATAAAGAGACATAAAACTAGGCGCAATAGAATTTTTCTAATTTATATCTATCAGTTCTTATTTTTTAGTTGCCCCGCCCTATGCCCTTGCCCGTGGCATAGCCACGAGCAACAGCTTTAGATGGGCCAACATCCTTCTTTCTGGCTCCCATCTTGAGATAGGGGTAAGATTTTGCTTTAAGCATCTTCTTCCTCATCCCCTTTTGGGTAGCCATATTAGAGCCAATCTGCGTTGAAGGGAGTTCCGCGACCCATAGAAGTCTCATTGGCAGGGCCACCAACAGAAAATGCGCTCTGTGATTTTTCGCCAATGGATTTGATACGGGCGGTGCGAGCATCCTTAAAAGCACGAATTGCTGGGATATTGCTTTTCAATGCCATCCTCTGCATAGGTTGAGGAGTGGCATGATCGGAAACAATCCCACGCTCGGTGTGATCCACCGTGTATTGGACTCCGTGAGATGCCATATTATTTCTTGGAAGAACCACGACCCGGGGAGGAAGGTTCTGGCTGGAGCTTGCCAGCATAGAAAATTCCGCTGAACTCAGTTCCGCGAGGATTGTTTCCAAGGTTTTCCTTGGCGTGTCCACGAGTGCTGAATCCCTCGCTTTGTAGTTTAGGCTCGGTAGCCCTGTTGGTGTTTTTAGCCATATAGGTTGGGTGTTGTTGTTGATGCAAGTATGCGGTTTAATTTATAGTAGAATTGTTTGTTTTACGCAAGGCTTTCCTTTTTTGCTCTCTAATTTTTGCCTTAGCTCTCATTTTTTGTTTTGTGCTTTCTGAATGCATCCTATTCAAACCTGCGAGTGCAAGATTTTTCCTATGCTCTATAGAGAAGGGTTTTTTAGATATACCCCTTTTTGAATTAATTATTCTTTTTCTTGTTTCGTCTGATCTTTTTAATCCTTTTGATGATAAAGATATTTTCATCTTGTGTTCTTCAGAAAGTTTTTTCCCCATTTTTGCCAAAGACATTTTTTTTCTGCTTTCTTGAGAAACCATCATCATTGAACCACCTCCCAAGTGAATATTGTATCCATATTTTCTATTCGCACTATTAAAGTAATTAATCCAAGCAACCTCCCTTACATCCATCATGTTTATATTACATTCTTCTAATATGCAAAAACTAAAAGACACCTCTCCATATTTATCCCAAGCACTTTGTAAGTATTGATTTTTGTGTTGCGATTTTCTTAACAACAGCAAATGACCAATTTTTCTTTTTGCTATATTGGAGCTTTGACCAATATATCGTTTCCCATTTTCTAAATTATGCCAGCAATATATGCCAGAAGCAATCATTACAAAACTGATAAATCATAGACACTCCAAACAATGGAGCTTATATTTGATCCACTAGGGCAGTTTGCAAAAAATTGAAATCCAGTTGTTGCTTTTGTTCCAGAAGATATACTCCATGCAGGAAGCGCGGTAGGCGTTGCTGTGGCATTAAAGTTCATAGTAATTAGGTATGCAGATGTGGGCATAGCCGAAGAAAAAGTAACGGTATATGTTCCAATGCCAGTAGTAATAGAGGTAATGCTACCAGTTTGATAGCTTACGGCATCCAATTGGTTTTGGATTGAAAGAACATTTTCTTGAAGAGTTGTAATCTGTTGAGGCGTAACCTCATTCAAAAATGGAATATTTACAGTTCCATTGTTTAGATACAGAGTAATAAAACTATTTAAAATATCGCTCCATTTGCCTTCTGGACAATAGTTCGCGGGAACTGTTGGGAACAAAAGTTGCGCTGGAGAGCTTTGGTTATTCATGGAGCTTTAAGTTATATGATAAATTGTTTTTGCTTGCAATTCTTTTATCCGTTTACAGACGTTACAGAAGAAGGAAGGGGAACTATTCTATAGTAATCCAAATCATTGACAGGACAGCAATTAACTGGCTCTGGATCATTATAAAATGATTCAGGGCAATATCCTTCAGGAAGATCAATTTTATCGTTAAAGATAATTGCCAGCCTAATCCTATCAACAATACAAGATCCCTCTATGTTTATTTTTATTTGAAACTCCGATCCTTCTTGAATGGGTATCTGATTGAATATTTCACACTTATCTATATCTGGAGATGGGAACCTTATCTGCTGGTAACGGGGCTGAGAAACTATTGGAGAGCAATTACTTACACTTGGAGAGCAAGCATCAAGTCCAATTTTAATTGGGTCTAACAACGGGTTAAAGCAAGCATATGAATCTGGCCTAAACTCGCAACTAGCTGTTATTTGTTCTTTAAGATTGGACACCCACATCTCTCCACCAACAAGTTGTTTGCGAACAAACTTGCTTGCACCAGCATTAGGGGTGAAATCAAACCTTTTTGTGATGAAGAATGATTTTATCGGTACACTCCCATACACTTGCGAGTAATCATCAACTCCTGTAGCAAGAACGCTACTGTTTTGAAGTTCATACAAACGATTGATGTTATCTCCATCAAAGGAAAAACAGAAACCTCTTTGAACTCCGTTGATTTGTGCAGTCAATAACTGAGTAGGTTGCGGCCCTTCCCATAGTCCATTCCATTTGGTAGGCAAAGAAGCACCGGGATCAATTTTGCTATCCTGCTCCACATCAAGCACAATCATTGCCCTGCTTGGTCGGTGAAGCCCAATATTTGGGCTTGTAGATACCGTAAATGGAGAAACGGTAGCAATGATCCTATTATCAAAAAACATTGCGCTCTCAAATTGCCTCAACCAAGGAGTATCGTAATTCACATAAGGCTGAACCTCCCTGCTGATTTTGCGGAATGACAATGCTGAATAGAAGTCTACTTGAGCATTATTGTAAAACGCCCATCCATCATCAGATCGGAAGTAAACATCATTATTGACACCGCAGATGCTCCAAGGGGATCGGCAACCTCTGCCAATTAGCGAAACTTTTTGAATATTGGATAATTGCCATGTGGAGCGATTTTGTGACAGATCCAAAGTAAAAGACCCATTTTCACAAAAGACCACCAACTCACCCTGTCCTCTGACATTGATATTAAGGGACGGCATCACCCTCATCCCTGTAATTAATCCAAGATTTGCTGGAGGAGTAAATGATCCGCCTTCAGCCCAATATGTTTGTTCTGTAAAGTTTTGAGTATTTGCCGTATCCGTAAATCCGTTTCCGTAAATAATGTCGGATAGATAAATATTATTGTTTCTATCACTTACCGCAACACGCCCGTAAGCATACGCCATAAGTGTTCCAATTGGCATCTGTAGTTTAGCAGGATTAAGCCTGTAGACATTGTTTGGATATTCGGTAGTTATTTGAGCATTGCCAGATGTTGTTGTTGCAATATTTGACCAAGGCGTAAAAGAACCATCTGGATAAACATTCCTTACTTGAAAAGAGTAAGAAATAGTAGAAGATGCCGTTGCGTAGCTGTACGAAACTTGACTTGCTGGTATTACGGCTATTGTTGTAAAAAGACTTCCGCTATATTGAACTTGAATTTGTGTTGTTACGGAGCCTTGAGCATTATTCGTCCAACTCAAATTAATATTTGTTCCATTAATTCCTTGGGCTTGAAGATTTGTTGGGACTCCAGAAATATC
>WLEH01000069.1 GCA_009704345.1 Actinomycetota bacterium
AAGCAGTGTTCAATGATTCTTCGGTGGCAACTTCGTGCACGGTATTGATTCGCAAATTCCCGCCAGCGCCAGCATATGGGCCTTCTGTACCTTCTCGACAAAAAACCATATCGATATGTTCGGTAGTTTTATTTGCAAGCGGAGTTGCAACTCCCGGAAGAAGCTTTACTGGCCGCAAATTCACATGATGATCAAACTCAAATCGAAGCTTAAGCAACAAGCCACGCTCTAACACGCCAGGCGCTACGCGAGGATCGCCCACTGCCCCGAGCAAGATGGCATCAAATTTTGCCAACTCAGTTAAATCATTTTCAGTTAGCGTCTCACCAGACTTCAAATATCGATTCGCCCCTAACTCAAACTCAGTGAAACTGAAGTTGAGATTGGCAGCCTGGGCCACGGTGCGCAGCACCTTCAGCCCCTCTTGGGTCACTTCCTGGCCAATGCCATCGCCTGGGATTACGGCTATCTGATAGTTGCTCACCAGCCAACCTTATGAGAGCCGACCGAATATCCCTAACCCGATACGTGTAACCTTGCCCTCGTGCTTCCACAGAGCTTGCTACTTACCCGCCGCGTCGGGGCCTAACCACTGGCCGCCTCTACGCGGCAAAAGCCATGCAAGCCGGTGAAATTCCCATAAACCGACGGAAGGCACAGCAATGACTCAGGACTCAATTCACAATTCAGCGGCAGCCCAACAAACCTCAGGCATGCCCTATCAACGCTATCAACCATTTGTTCCAATCGAATTAGCAGATCGCACTTGGCCTAGTAAGCAGATAACCAAAGCGCCGCGTTGGTGCTCAGTAGACCTGCGAGACGGAAACCAAGCATTGATTGACCCAATGACCCCGCCGAGAAAGTTGGCGTTGTTTCAGTTGCTAGTAAAAATGGGTTACAAAGAAATCGAGGTTGGTTTTCCATCAGCATCGCAAACCGACTTTGATTTTGTTCGACTTCTGATAGAAGAGGGCCATATTCCGGATGACGTGATCATCCAGGTCTTGACCCAGGCTCGAGAGCACTTAATTGAGCGAACCTTCGAAGCCATAAAAGGCGCTAACCGAGTGATTGTTCATTTGTATAACAGCACCTCAACGTTGCAGCGAAGAGTTGTTTTTAATTCAGACAAGCAGGGAATTATCGATATAGCGGTAGCAGGGGCAAAGTTGTGTCTTGCCCAAGCCGAAAAGCTAACTGGCACTGATGTGTTATTTGAATACTCGCCAGAGTCCTATACCGGCACTGAATTGGAGTTTGCTAAAGAGGTCTGTGACGCCGTAACTGATATTTGGCAACCAACGCCGGAGCGCAAGGTAATTATCAATTTACCTGCAACTGTTGAAATGGCGATGCCTAATGTATATGCCGATTCCATCGAATGGATGCATCGGAATCTAAATCGCCGCGACAGCATCATTCTGTCGCTTCATCCCCACAACGATCGCGGAACCGCAGTTGCAGCCGCCGAGTTTGGCTATCTAGCTGGCGCTGACCGTATTGAAGGAACGCTTTTTGGCAACGGTGAGCGCACTGGAAATGTTTGCTTAGTGACTTTGGGATTAAATCTATTTAGCCAAGGTGTCGATCCTGAGATTAACTTCTCCGACATTGCTGAAATCCGTCGAACTGTTGAATATGCAAATCAGTTAAACGTGCCAGAGCGACATCCATACGGTGGCGACTTGGTATTCACTGCATTTAGTGGCTCACACCAAGATGCCATCAATAAGGGATTTGCTGCGATGAAAGCAGATGCGCAAGCAGCTGGAAAAGAAGTAGATCAATTCCGATGGGAGGTGCCTTACCTACCGATAGATCCAAAAGATTTAGGTCGAAGCTATGAAGCGGTAATTCGTGTCAACAGTCAATCGGGCAAGGGTGGGGTCGCCTACATCATGAAGACCGAGCATCGATTAGAACTGCCTCGAAGGTTGCAAATTGAATTCAGTCGAGTGATCCAACAAGTGACTGACTCAGAAGGTGGTGAAGTAACACCGGAGCAGATGTGGGAAATATTCACTGATGAATATCTGCCACATCCAACCAATCGTTGGGGTCGATTCCGATTAAAGAATATTGCTCAAAATTCTGCTGTTGATGGTGCTACGAGTTTGCAGGTGGTGCTAGATGATGCGGGTGTTGAGCACACCATTATTGGAATTGGAAACGGACCAGTTGCAGCGTTCATCGATGCCATGGCCAAGCACGGCGTGATTTTGAAGGTGCTTGATTACCACGAACACGCAATGAGCTCTGGTGGCGACGCTACTGCTGCTTCCTATCTGGAATGTGAATTAGGTGATGAGATTTTGTGGGGAGTTGGAATAGATCCCAGCATTGTTACTTCATCACTTAAAGCAATTGTCAGTGCCGTTAACCGCTCCCAGCGATAGTCACTCACAAGCAACGCCGTCTCTATCCCGGTCCATGTGTTGATTAAGTTGATACAGCTCTGAGTTATCGCTGCGTCTAATTGGCGTAACTCCGGCCGCACGTGCCAGGGTGCAGTTCTGATAGCGAATTAGGTTTGGTTGAAGTTTTGGTGTATCTGATTTAGTTGTTGGAGCTAATTTAGGCGAAATTCGCTGCGATATTAAGCCACAATCGAGTAAGCCGTCTTCTAATGATCTGCGCTCCGCTGCATCAACTGTTAACTTCCACTTGAATTTAACTTCAACCCAAGATGACAGATATTGGCAGCGATAGGAACGATTTGGCGGCAGCCAACTTGCCACATCGCGATCCGACTTGGATCTATTAGTGCTGCGACTTACCGAAATTAACGCATCAGGCAGTTCTAGATCATTTGCAAAACTAATTCGTTGTTGGGTGGACCAGTTTGCCGCACCAGAGCGCCATGCCTCAGCCAGCGGAACAAAGTGGTCGACATCTAACTGGCTCGGGTTACGAAAAATTTTATAATCAAATTCAGATCGCCAACTACCGCCAATAAGTCGACAACGATTAGTAACGGAGGGCGGCGTTATTGCTTCCGCAATCAACACTTCATACCTAGCATTACAGCCATCTCTATCGGCATCAATCCAATGCGGAAACAAAGATCGGTCATAGCCTTCGGTTATTTCGGAGGCAACCAGTAATGCTGCGAATTTGTTCTCAATTTCTGCAGCGCTAGCTGGGGCGGCAGAAACTAAACCTAGTGATATTGCAATTGCGACAAAACATCTACGGGCAAATTGCATGTCGCAACAATAGAACAAAAACTTGGGTGCGACTATCCAATAAAGCTAACAACACGGCCTGTATGGCCGCCAATCTCAGTTGAGATTTGCTCTGCCAATTCAACCGAAACGGCGCTATCTAAGGTCAGTGCAACCATTGCGTGCACTCCCTCGGTATCGCGCGATACCTGCATGCCAGCGATATTAATTTGTGCATCACCAAGGATTCGGCCCAATATCGCAACCACACCTGGTCGATCATGGTATTTAAAGAAGGCCATATGGGTTGCAATTGGCGCATCAACTTCAAATTGGTCGATTTGTACTAGTTTTAATTTATCGTTAGGAGCAGTTACAGTGCCAGCAACTACTACACGATCACCATCGGTCAAGGTTAAAACTACTCTAACTAAAGTGCGATGATCAGTCTCTTCATTTACTACTGCAACCGATGACGCTACCCCACGATCTTTAGCAAGAACTGGTGCATTTACATATGACACTGGATCATGTACCAAGTTGGTAAAGACACCTTTAAGGGCTGAAACTTCCAATACATTTATATCGGTTGGATGTGCTTCACCAATATATTCAACTGAAACTTGTTCTATCGCTTTCGAGGTTAAGCTGGCCGCAATTTGACCCAATGCTTCAGTTAGCGGTAGCAGCGGCTTAACTAAATCTGCAATCACGCCACCTTGCACATTAACTGCATCTGGCACTAACTCACCCGCAAGCGCTAGTCGAACCGAGCGCGCAACTGCAATGCCAGCCTTCTCTTGTGCTTCATCTGTTGATGCGCCCAAATGAGGGGTTGCCACTACATTGGGTAACGTAAATAGAGGTGAATCGGTGCATGGCTCTTTGGCGTAAACATCTAAACCTGCGCCAGCGATCTTCTTCGCTTTTAGCGCTTCGTATAACTCTGCTTCGTTGACAATTCCACCGCGAGCAGCATTAATTAATAATGCCGAGTCTTTCATCATCTCAAATTCCGCTTTGCCAATTAGATTAACGGTATCGGCGGTTTTTGGTAAATGGACGGTGATGAAATCACTTTCCCGCAGCAACTCCTCGAGCGGAACTACCCGCACACCAAGTTGTGCAGCTCGTGCTGGCTGCACATATGGGTCATAAGCCAAGATTGAAACTCCAAAAGCTGACAATCGCTGCGCCACTAACATGCCAATGCGACCAAACCCAATGACGCCAAGCGTCTTATCTGCAATTTCGATGCCATTGAATTTGCTTCGCTTCCACTCGCCTGCCACCAAGGAAGCATGTGCGGCTGGGATGTGTCGAGCCAACGCAATCAATAACCCAACTGCAAGTTCAGCAGCCGAGACAATATTTGAAGTTGGCGCATTAACTACCATCACACCGGCCTGGGTGGCAGCAGCAACATCAACATTGTCTAACCCGACACCGGCGCGAGCCACTACCTTGAGTTGCTTCGCAGCGGCAAATACTTCGGCATCAACTTGAGTTGCAGAGCGAACCAAAATGGCTGACGCATCTGAAACTGCAGCCAGTAATGCGGCGCGATCAGTTCCATCTACATGCTTGACATCAAAGTCTGGCCCCAGTGCAGCCATAGTGGCAGGTGAAAGCTCTTCAGCAATTAAAACGATTGGACGAGTCACAAGTAACCTTTCAACCTCAGTGGGACAATCCTAGAGCGAAACATCCTTTGCTTGACTTCGGTTGCGGCGGCAACGCTCAGAGCAATATTTAACCTGTTCCCAGTTCTTTGCCCAAGCTTTTCGCCAGACCATCACTCGACCGCAGCTGACACAGATCTTGCTTGGCAGATCTGCCTTCTTAACCGTCTTGGCCACTATGACGCAGTAAAGCCAGCGTCGCGATGAGCCCCATCACAAAACGGTTTGTTGGCTGAATGACCACAACGGCATAGTGAGAAGTTAGCTTTTGTTTCAATAACATTGCCGTCAGCGTCAACAAAATCTACTTCACCGCTTACCCGAACAGATCCATTTGGCTTTACAAAAATCTTTACTCGATCAGACATTAGCGCTGCGCCTTACCTTCTTCGTAGTCATCAGATTTCTTAACCCAAGACATCAGGGATCGAAGTTCACGACCAACCGCCTCGATTGGGTGTGCTTCACCTTTTGCGCGAAGTGCCTTGAACTCTGGTGCGCCATTATCTTGATCATCAATAAAGCGCTTCGCAAAAGTGCCATTTTGGACGTCGGCCAAAACTGCCTTCATGTTTTCTTTGACTCGAGCATCAATCACTCGTGGCCCAGAGATGTAATCGCCATATTCAGCAGTATCAGATACCGACCAACGCTGCTTTGCGATGCCACCTTCATACATCAGGTCAACAATTAGTTTTAGTTCATGGAGGCACTCAAAGTAGGCAACTTCCGGCTGGTATCCGGCTTCAGTTAATACTTCAAAGCCAGCCATTACTAATGCTGATGCACCGCCACACAAAACTGCTTGCTCACCAAAAAGATCGGTTTCAGTTTCCTCAGTAAACGTGGTCTTAATACCTCCAGCGCGCAATCCGCCAATTGCTCTGGCATACGACAAAGTTAACGGCCAAGCATTGCCAGTTGAATCTTGTTCTACTGCGACAATGACTGGCACGCCTCGGCCAGCTTCATATTCACGACGTACTAGATGTCCTGGACCTTTTGGTGCCACCATGCAAACATCAACATTTGCGGGAGGCTTGATGTATCCGTATCGAATATTGAAACCATGGCCAAATAACAGTGCCTTACCTGACTCTAAATTTGGCTCGATGTATTTAGTGTAAAGATCTCGCTGCGCTGGATCTGGCGCGAGAATCATGATGACATCAGCTTCTTTTGCTGCGGCATCTGGAGTTAGCACACGCAATCCCTGCTCTTCGGCTTTAGCGCGTGATTTTGATCCCTCAAGTAATCCAACTCGCACATCAATACCTGAATCCCGCAAGTTAAGCGCATGCGCATGTCCTTGCGAACCGTAACCAATCACCGCAACGGTGCGATCTTGAATTACATTGATATCGGCATC
>WLEH01000007.1 GCA_009704345.1 Actinomycetota bacterium
CCTGCCTCAGTTACAATAATTGATAACGGAGCTAAATCCCAGAGTGCAACGGCAGGTTCAGCGGCAATATCAACGGCACCTTCTGCAACTAAACAATGTTGCCAAAAATCACCATAGCCACGCACCCGCCAAACCGAATTGGTTAGTTTGGTAAATCCGGTTACAAATGGGTGATCTGATCCAATTGATAAATCTGAAAATGAAATTGATGCATCTGTCATTTTTGAAACTTTGGAGACATGAATTCTGCGACCAATCAGGCCACTATGCTCAGGTGATCCAGTAAATGCACCAGAGTTCTTTACCGCCCACCATCTGCGACCAAGCGCTGGTGCGGAAACTACCCCAACTATTGATTCATCACCTTGCATCAGTGCGATCAAAGTTGCCCACACTGGCACGCCTCGAACAAAATTCTTAGTGCCATCGATGGGATCAATTACCCAACTTCGCAAACTGGCGCCAGCTTGACCATACTCCTCGCCAACTATTGCGTCGTCGGGTGAAATCACGGAAAGATGCTCGCGCAATAAGCGCTCAACGCCACGATCGACTTCAGTTACTGGGGTTAGATCTGGTTTGGTTTCCACCATCAAATCGGCCCGCAAGAAGTTTTCCATCGTAATTTGATCGGCCAAATCAGCAAGTTGATGTGCAATTACTAGATCTCTGGCAGACTCTGAAGATATATTGGGATCAGCCAATGGTTGGGTCACGGGGAAAAACTACTGGGAGACGCTGATGATTACTGCGGCAGAGTCCGAATCAACTGGAATTTTTGATTTAGTGCTGGGATTACCGGTGCATCCGTTAATCGTGCATGCGGCGGTTGTTTTAGTTCCGCTTGCCGCAGTTGCCGCTATTGCCATGGCTGTTAAGCCCAGCATCTCACGCAAATATGGGCCAGTGATTATTGGTTTGGCCGTTGTTGGTCAATTCAGTTCGATTGCGGCAAAGTTAAGTGGAGAAGCGCTACTAGAGCGGTTAGATATAGAAATTGAGCGACATGTTTCGTTTGGCGATAATGCGCCGTTAACTAGTTTGCCGTTATTGGCGTTAGTGATTTTGCTCTATCGAATTGATAAGAAGCGAAGTTCAACTAAAGCGCGCAAGCCGATAGCCGCGTTAACAGTGCTAGCAGCATTATTTGCAGCAGGCTTCATTGCCCTAACTGGTCATTCAGGCGCTGAAGCGGTTTGGTCTTGGGTTAAGTTCAATTAGATTTAGAGACAATTAGGCGACGTAGCGAATCTGCACGTGTGATTAACTTCTGATTAGATTCTGGAATTTGGGTTAGGCCACAATCTGTCTGATCATGCTGGCAAGATTTTAAACAATTCGCTAAGTAGTCGGTTAAGTCAGGAAATGCCTCGGCAAGCGTTGCCGAACTTACGTGTGCAATTCCAAAAGTGCGAATTCCTGGTGTATCGATAATCCAGGTGTTGTCATCAAGTGCAATTGCTTCAGCGCTAGTTGAGGTATGCCGACCTCGACCAGTAACTTCATTAACATCGCCGGTTCGTCTGGCAGCGGCAGGGAGTAATGCATTAACTAACGTTGATTTGCCAACTCCACTTGAGCCAACTAAAACTGTTACGTGACCAGCTAGAGAATTTTGGAGTTCAGGTAGATCAATATTCTTGGTAGTCATAATTATCTGACTTACCAAATCTTGGTATGCCGCAATCAATTCAGTGGGCTCGGTTAGATCAGTTTTAGTTATAATCAAAATAATCTTCATTTTTTCATTAAGTCCAGCAATCAGGCATCGATCGATGAGCCGTGGTTGCGGATCAGGTTGCGCTGCTGCCACCACAATTGCAAGCTGATCAGCATTGGCGACCAACAAGCGTTCAGTGCCTTCGGTGTCATCAGCCGTTCTCCGAAGCGAGCTACTTCGATCTTGCACCCGCACAATTCGGGCCAAACTTCCCGGTGCGCCAGATAAGTCACCAACCAAATCCACTCGATCGCCAACTACGACAGCTGACTTTCCTAGTTCTCGGGCAGTAATTGCAGTTAACTCATGATCTAGCTGACCTAACAAAACACATGTGTATCGTCCGCGATCGATTGTGGTAACTAATGCGGCTTGCGCCGAATCATGACTTGGTCGATCTTTACTGCGAGGCCTCGAGTTTCGAGCTGGTCTAATTCGAACTGAATCTTCGTCGTAACGATTTTTCACGCAGCTCCTGCAATAAAGTGTTGCCATAGGTTGGCGAAATCTGGAATGGTTTTTGCGGTGGTGGCGATATCGTCTAATTCCAGCGGAACTTTAAGCCCTAAGATCGCCGCAAAAGTTGCCATTCGATGATCGTGATATGAATGCAATTGAGATGTGGCAGCAGTTAACGTGCCGCCGTGAATTTCCAACCCATCTGGTAACTCTTTCGCAAAAATACCGACCTTGGCTAATTCAGTTACTAATGCCTTCAATCGATCAGTTTCATGGCCACGTAAATGCCCAATACCAGTTAGCACTGAAATCCCTGGTGCGGCTGCAGCAATAGCAGAAATTGTTGGGGTAATTTCACCAACTGCACTTAAATCAATCTGGACTGGTGAAATTTCAGTAGGGCCAATTAACCGAAGACCAATCTCAGTGAACTCTATCTTCCCACCAAGTTGCTTAAATGCGCTCAAAATTTCATCACCTGGCTGTGACGAGGATTTTGGCCAATCCAAAATAGTCACATCGCCACCAGTTAACATAGCTGCAGCAAGAAATACCGTTGCATTCGATAAGTCCGGCTCAATAATTCGATTAATTGCTTTAATTGGTCCGGGAAGAACTTTCCAAGTATTTTTGCCGCGTTCAACAACCACACCATGTTCAGCTAGGTTAGCAATTGTCATTTCAATGTGCGGCAGCGATGGCACCGTATTGGCGGTATTTACCACGGTTACGCCTGAGTTGAACCGTGCTCCAACCAATAACAGCGCGCTGAGAAACTGACTTGAACCAGAAACATCTATTCGCACTTCACCGCCGGCAACTTCGCCGGCGCCACAAACCGTGAATGGCAACGTATTTTTTCCATCATCTTTGACATTGATTCCAAGTTGACGTAATGAATCAATGGTGACCCGCATTGGCCTTAGTAAAGCTTGTTCATCACCATAGAAATAAGTTTCGCCATCCGCTAATGCAGCAATAGCTGGCACGAATCGCATTACGGTGCCGGCCAGACCAACATCTATTTTCCCACCACCAGTTAGCTTGCCAGGAGTTATTTGCACTGTCTCGCCCAGCTCAATTTTGGTACCAAGTGCCTGCAGGGCCGCGATCATCAATTTTGTGTCACGAGCCAGCAGCACCCCAGAGATTTGGCTCGGCCCGTCACTTAACGCAGCTAACAACAATGCCCGGTTGGAAAGTGATTTGGATCCGGGCACCCGAAGTTGACCGGTTACTGCGCCGGGTGCGGAAATTGCCTGCCAAGCCATGGCAACAGCGTACCGATTAACACCTAGTGGCATGCTGTTCGCATGTGTGGTCGATATACCGCGGTCGCAGATCTGCGCGAAGTGGTAACTGCCTTGGGCGTCGAGCAAGTGCTTGCCGCAGCTGAGGCACCCCGATACAACATTGCGCCAACTCAACAAATTGCGGCGGTGCGACAGGTTGAATCTGTCCGGCAGTTAGATTTATTTAGTTGGGGACTTAAATTGACTTGGGCAAATTCCAGCCTGACCCCAAGTAATTTGATTAATGCACGGGTGGAATCAGTAACCCAAAAACCCTCGTTTCGAGAAGCTGCGAAATATCGTCGTTGTCTGATTCCAGCGTCAGGTTGGTATGAGTGGCAAAGCACAGTGCTTACTGCTGGGAAGAAGCAGCCGTTTTATTTTTACAGCAATGAATTGCCAGTCTTGGCCTTTGCTGGAATTTATGAAATTTCTGAGAGCGGGGAGTTTTCGGCGGCAATTATTACCCAAGATGCAAATGAGATTGTAGGACCAATTCATGATCGTATGCCTCTTATCTTAAGCAGTGGATTTTTTGCCGATTGGCTTGATCCATCATTAACCAATAGTGCGGAAATTGTTGCAATTGCGCGAACAGCAGCACCCCCAGAATTGCATGGCCATGCTGTCACTACTGAAGTTAATTCGGCACGGGCTCAAGGTCCTCACTTGATAGCGCCAACTGACCCAGAGCCCACCCAGCCAGGCCTGTTCGACTAGGCGATTCGCAAAAGTTTTGCAAAAACCATAACTGCACTGACGAACTTAGAATTTGAACGTATTCTTTGCTCATGATTTCTCATCGGGCCATTCGGGCGGTACTGCTAGAGCGTCAGTTGATTTATTCTTGTTGTGCACAGCTTGCAGTTTGCTAATTTTAAAATTTATCTAACTAACAACAAGACTTAAGGAAAAATATGAAGGTTTATAGCAATATCACTGAAGTAGTAGGTAACACACCGCTAGTTAAGCTCAACCACATCATGGATGGGGCAGCAGCAAATGTATTTGCAAAGTTAGAGTTCTATAACCCATCGGCAACTGTAAAGGACCGAATTGGCATTGCAATGGTAGATGCTGCAGAAAAGTCTGGTGCGCTAAAACCAGGTGGCGCAATTGTTGAGGCAACAAGTGGTAACACCGGAATTGCATTAGCAATGGTTGGTGCGGCACGAGGTTATCGTGTCATTTTGACGATGCCAGATTCAATGAGCAAAGAGCGACGCATGCTGCTCCGTGCCTATGGCGCAGAGTTAGTGCTAACGCCAGCTGCCGAAGGAATGAAAGGTTGCATTGCCAAAGCTGAGGAGATTGGCGCAAAAGAAGGTGCTGTTCTAGTCAGGCAGTTTGAAAATGCGGCTAATCCGGAAATTCATCGCAACACAACCGGTCAGGAAATTTGGCGAGACACCGATGGCACGGTTGCAGCATTAGTAGCTGGTATCGGTACTGGCGGCACGATTACCGGTGTGGGACAAGTATTGAAACAACATAATCCTGCGGTAAAAGTTTTCGCAGTTGAACCAGCCGCTTCGCCAATCTTGAATGGCGGCACACCCGCCGGACATCCAATTCAAGGAATCGGTCCTAATTTTGTGCCACCCATTTTGGATCGCGATGTCTACGATGAAGTGTTGGATGCACCAAGTGAAGAAGCGATGCGCTACGCCCGACGAGCTGCTGCCGAAGAAGGAATTTTGGCTGGCATTTCATCAGGTGCAGCATTATGGGGAGCTGCTCAAGTTGCCCGCCGAGCCGAATTTGCTGGGAAAAATATTGTGGTGATTATTCCTTCTTTTGGTGAGCGGTATTTATCAACTGCGCTTTATGCTGATTTAGCAGAATAACCATATGTTCAAACAAATCGGTGAAGACATTGCAACAGCAATGTCACGCGATCCTGCCGCACGCAACAAGTTGGAAGTTTTTCTAACCTATCCTGGCTTGCATGCGATTTGGCGGCATCGGATTTCTCATTGGCTGTGGCAGCGCAATTTCCGACTATTGGCGCGAATGTATTCCAATCGAAACCGACGTCGCACTGGTATTGAAATACATCCGGGAGCCCAAATTGGTCGACGTTGTTTTATTGATCATGGCATGGGTGTGGTTATTGGTGAAACAACTGTCATTGGTGATGACGTGATGATGTATCACGGCGTAACGCTGGGTGGAAAAACGCTTGCCAAAGTAAAACGCCACCCGACCATCTCTGATGGCGTGGTGATAGGTGCTGGCGCAACCGTGCTAGGTGATGTCACAGTTGGCGCAAATGCATTTGTTGGTGCCAATGCGATAGTTACCAAGGATGTTGCCGCAGGGGCAGTTGTGATGGGTGCCGCTGAGCGGCACCTGACCAAACAAGACCTAGCCGATCCAGAACTCTGGTTTATCTAGGAATTGCTTAGTTAGGCGCGAGGCCGCTTGCCGTGATTGGCCTTGTTCTTCTTGCGATCGCGCTTCTTACGGGCTCGCTTGCTCATTTCAACTCCTATTTCGGACGGAGCATCCTCTCATAACTCAACCACATTAAGTAATCTGCCCCCGTGGCCACCATGGAGCAGTTAGTCCAACAGCACACCGAACTGGATGCTGCAGCAACCGAGCAGTTATCGCAGCTGGTATCTGAATGGACGCTGCTGGCAGATCTTTCCTTTTCTGACCTACTGCTTTGGGTCCCGAAATGGCATGAGGGTGGTTATGTATGTGTTGCCCAGATCCGGCCGGTAACCGCACCAACTGAAATTGATTCAGATCTAGTTGGCAGTTTTCAATCAGAACGACGATTACTTGCGGTAGATCGAGCTGCAACGCAAAAAGAGATTATTGAATTAGCAGATCTAATTGCAATTCCAATAATTAAGGATGGCAATTGCATTGCCATTGTGGAGCGACATCGGGGACAACGTCAGGAAGGTGAGTTAACTTCCGCTTATCTTGCTGCAGCGAAGAAACTTTTTGGCATGGTCAGATTAGGTCAATTTCCACCTGTTAGTTCAACCGCCACCACTACTTCACTTCCTCGGGTGGGAGATGGTGTGCTGTTGCTTGATTCTGCTGGCATAGTGCAATACGCCTCACCAAATGCCACTAGTGCATTTCGCCGACTTGGACTTGCTACCAATTTAGTTGGATTGGAATTGGCTAGCAATGCGGTATCGCTGATTAAACGAGTTGGCGTTATTGATGAATCAATTACTTTAATTGCCAACGGAACTATTGCTGGTGCTGCTGAAATCGAGAATAAATCAGCGACTATCACACTTCGGTCATATCCCTTTGTGGTGAATCAAAAACCAGACGGTGCGCTGATTTTGGTAAGAGATGTAACTGAGCTTAGGCGCCGGGAACGGGCATTGTTAACTAAAGAAGCCGCGCTCCGTGAGGCGCACCATCGAGTAAAAAACAACTTGCAAACTGTCGCTGCACTTCTTCGAATGCAAGCTCGCCGATCCAGCGAAGAAGCCAAACGTGCACTAATTGAAGCAGAGCGGCGCATTGAAGTAATTGCCCTAGTGCACGAAACTTTGACCTTAGCACCATCAGAAAACGTAGACTTCAATCAAATTGCAGATCGGCTAATTGCGCTTACCTCAGAACTAGCTCCGGCTAAATTGGCAATAACTCGTGATGGCGAATTTGGTAAGTATGCTGCTGAAGTTGCAGTTCCGCTGGCGGCAGCGCTTTCGGAATTGTTACAAAATGCTATTGAGCATGGCGACATCAGCAAACCAATTCAGGTACAAGTGCACCGGACCAATCAATTGGATTTTTCAGTAATAAACAGCATGAAGACTCGCGGTGCTCATGCGGAAGGATTAGGCCTTTCCATTGTGCGCAGTTTGGTTGAGGGCGAGCTAACTGGCCAAGTTGATATAACTACTAATAACGGTAGCTTTCAAGTTCGCATCATGCTCGATAAATAACAATGGCCCGCATTGAGCGGGCCATTGTGGGGAATCCTTTGATTACATCAAAGTTGATGTGGCGCGAGTGCGAGCAGCACGGCGCTTAGCCGCACGACGCTCATCTTCGCTCATACCGCCCCAGACGCCGGTCTCTTGGCTGGTCTCAAGTGCCCATTCCAAGCACTCATCGACAACAACGCAACGACGGCAAACAGCTTTTGCAGCATCGATCTGAAACAATGCAGGACCAGTGTTCCCGATGGGGAAGAACAATTCAGGATCCTCATTGCGGCATGCAGCCTGGTGTCTCCAGTCCATACCGGTCCTCCTTTGAATCATGTGTCGAGCGCTTGTGACGCTGTTCACAAGGTCTGTGCCGAAAACGACCCGAAATCCGATCAAGATTTGGGCCGCAACAGGCGCGGAGGAGTAGATTCTCACAGAATCACGGGGTCAGCAAGAGTATCTGGCTGAGAATCACCCTAAAAGGGGGTCTGCTCTAGGCTCTGGGGTGAGATGAAGCGATCCCCTTTCACCCTGATAGCGCCAGCGGTCGCTGCCCTGCAAATCCTGGTGCTGGTCGTAATTGCGCTAATTACCTTAATTGGCTCGCTGGTTACTGGTGAAGTCGATTCGTGGGTGAACCTTTGGGTTGAGCTGTTGCTCTACCTAATTTTCATCGCCGGCTACCTCTTGGTGCTAAGGGGACTATGGCAGCTCCGGACCTGGGCCAGAGCCCCGATGATTGCAATTCAGTTAATTGTGATTGGGATTAGCTATGAAGACTTCTGGCAGTCAGATCCGGTGCTTTGGAAGATAGTTGCGGTGGCATTAACCCTAGTTTCCCTAACTGCGATAGTTGCCACGTTGAAGTCAGAAAATGAGTCAAAATAAAACTGGCCGACACCTTGTGCCGGCCAGTTAAGTAAGTGCTAGCTATTTTTTAGTTGCCCAGAAGATCTCGGCAATTTCGTCAATTTTTGCAATCAAATTATTAGCAACCGCAACATCGTTAGTGCCTTTAGTGCCGGCAGCACCAGCTAATTTAGTTGCATCATTGAATAGTTGATGCAGATTTGGATAAGCCTCAAAATGGTTTGGCTTGAAGTAGTCTGTCCAAAGCACCCATAGATGCTCTTTCACTAAATGCGAGCGCTCTTCCTTGATGGAAACTGCGCGTGCTTTGAAATCTGGATCAGAAGACGCTGCATATTTTTCCATGCATGCTTTAACTGACTGGGCCTCAATCTTGGCCTGTGCTGGGTCGTAAACGCCGCAAGGTAGATCACAATGAGCGGCGGCAATCGTGGTTGGCTTAAAGCCCATAGTTGCTCCTTAGTAAACCGGTAGTGCGAGAGACTACCGCCATGGGCTCAAACGCGAAACCGCAACCGCGCTGGCAGCGAATTGCCGTCACCGGCTCGTCCATGCTTCCCACTTTGTGCGCTGGGGATTATTTGCTGCTACGCCGAACTAAGCGCTTTAAACCAGGGCAAGTAGTGCTACTAGAAGATGACAAGTTTCGATTGGTGATTAAACGCTTAAGTGCGCAAACTGCAACTGGCTGGTGGGTGCTAGGTGATAATCCAGCGGAAAGCATTGACTCTAGAACTTACGGTGAAGTTAACTCAGCGCAACTAAAGGCTGTTGCAATTCTTCGGTACTGGCCTAAACCCAAAACAATTAAAGCGCAGCTTTAATTGCAGCGACAAATGCCATTACATCTTGTTCGGTAGTATCCCAAGCGCACATCCATCTAACTTCGTTGGTGTGCTCATTCCAAACATAGAATGGGAATTGTGCTGGCACTTGGTCAATGACCGACTTTGGCACCGTTGCAAAAACTGAATTAACCTGGACTTTTTGGGTCAAAGTGATGCCAGGCAACTTGCTCACTTCAGCTGCGAGGGTTGCAGCCATTGCATTTGCATGCGCGGCGCTGCGTTGCCACAGGTCATCGGAAAGCAAAGTCAATAATTGAACTGCGGTATATCGCATTTTGCTGTTTAACTGCATTAACGATTTACGCAAATGTTTTACTTGATCACCTAACTCTGGATTTAAGAACAACACGGCTTCACCATTTATCAAACCATTTTTGGTGCCACCAAATGACACGACATCCACGCCCACATCAGTGGTAAATTCCTTAAAGCTCTGACCTAGCGCAACGGCGGCATTGCTTAACCTGGCACCATCTAAATGCAGGTAAGCATCATGAGCGTGGGTCACTTGGGCAATTGCTTTAATTTCTGCCGCGCTATAGAGCGTGCCATATTCGGTTGATTGGGTAATTGAAACTACTCGAGGCTGGGCGTAATGCTCGTCGCCAACTCGAATAAATGCCGCAGCAATTTGATCTGGGGTTAACTTGGCATCTTCAGATGGCAGGTCAATTAGTTTTGTGCCGATGATTCGCTCTGGTGCACCACCTTCATCAACATTGATATGGGACCACCTACTGCAAATCACCGCTTCCCATGGCTTCAAAATTGAATACAGCGCCAAAACATTTGCGCCAGTGCCGTTCCATACTAGAAATGATTTAGTGGCAGTACCAAACAATTCCGCAAAGCGATGTTCTAACTGGGCGGTGATTTCATCAGCGCCATAAGCGCGCTGATGACCCTGATTTACGGCAGTTAAGGCAGCCAGTATTTCAGGGTGGGCCGGGGCATAGTTATCGCTGGCAAAAGATCGCATGGCGAAATGCTAGGCCGTGCTGCCGCGCATTATTGCGCCGGATAGGGCAAGGTGTGCCCATGGTTGATGCAGACTTTCTTTCACTGCCGCTTGCCGCCACCGCGGATGCGGCAATCACTACCGCCAAACAGGCTGGTGCAAGTTACGTAGACGTGCGAATTGAGCGCACCCGAACTGGATTGCTGCAATTGCGCGATGCCAGACCCGAGACGCAAGCAGATGATTCCATTTTCGGCATTGGCGTGCGGGTGATCGTTGATGGCACTTACGGCTTTGCCTCATCGCCAGCGGTGTCGGTTGCTAGCGCAACACAATTAGCCCACACCGCAGTTGCTATGGCGAAAACGAGCAAGCCGTTGGCAACTGAATTTGTTGAGTTGGCGGCCGAGCCAACTTATTCAAATCAAGTATGGCGCTCTAGTTATGAAATTGATCCATTTGAAGTTTCTGATGCCGAGAAAATTGCTCGGCTGGCTGATTTAAGTAATGTGCTGTTGAAAGCACCAGGTGTTGATCATGCGCAAGCGCATACGATGTATGTGAAAGAACAAAAGTATTTTGCTAACTCCAGCGGCACTTCTACGACGCAGCAGCGAGTTCGAGTACAAACTCAGATTGAAGCAATCTCAGTTGGCGCACACGGATTTGAATCAATGCGCACCCTGGCACAACCAGCTGGCTACGGCTGGGAGTGGATGGGAAATCAGATCTGGAATTGGGATCAAGAGATCGCTGAGTTACCAGAGTTGTTGGCTGGCAAAGTTGCCGCACCTAGCGTCACGCCAGGCAAATATGATTTATTGATTCATCCAAGCAATTTATGGTTAACAATTCATGAATCAATTGGACATGCAACTGAGCTAGATCGCGCGCTTGGTTATGAAGCTAACTACGCCGGAACATCGTTTGCTACGGTAGATAAGTTAGGTAAACTGCAATACGGCACCAAACTTATGAACGTAACAGGTGATCGATTAACTGACCACGGATTAAGCACAGTGGGATTTGATGATGAAGGTGTTGCAGCACAGCAATGGGACATCATCAAAGATGGCGTATTAGTTGGCTATCAATTAGATCGTCGAATTGCTGCTAAGGCTGGACAAGAAAGAAGCAATGGCTGTGCTTTTGCCGATTCGCCAGCGCATGTGCCAATTCAGCGCATGCCAAATGTTTCACTGCAGCCAAATCCCGCCGGTCCAGATTTAGATGGCTTAATTAGCGGGATTGAAAATGGCATCTTGATTAAGGGTGATAAGTCTTGGTCAATTGATATGCAGCGGTATAACTTCCAATTCACCGGTCAGCAGTTCCATCAAATTAAGAATGGAAAAATTGTTGGTCAGTTAAAAGATGTGGCCTATCAAGCCACCACCACTGATTTCTGGGGAGCCATGGTTGCAGTTGGTGGTCCAAGCACCTATGTGCTTGGTGGCGCGTTCAACTGCGGCAAAGGTCAGCCTGGCCAAGTTGCTGCGGTAAGTCACGGATGTCCAGCTGCTGTTTTCCAAAATATCAATGTGTTAAATACCGTTGCCGAAGCAGGTGCATGATGAAGCCACAAGAAATAATTGATCGAATACTTAAAGCTGCCGATTACGATGATTGCATTGTGGTGGTATCTGAAGACACCTCAGCAAATCTGCGTTGGGCAAATAACACGCTAACAACCAACGGTGTGCTCGCGAACCGATCAGTTACGGTAATTGGGTTTGTTGCCACTCCAACAGGGATTGCAGCTGGCAGTATTACCAAAACTGATGTATCTGAAGCAGAAGTAGCTGAAGTTGCCGCCGCCGCTAAGTTGGCAGCAATTGCTGCTGGGGATGCCGAGGATGCAGCTGAGTTATTGAAAAATATTGTTGCTGGCGATTGGGATGCGCCGCACCAGCCAACCGGCCCAGAAGTTTTCAGCAAGGTTGCTCCTGATTTAGGACGAATGTTTAATGCGGCAGCAGCTGATGGCATTGAGTTGTTTGGCTATGCCGAACATGTTCATGCCACAACTTGGATTGGCTCAAAAGGCGGTATTCGAGTTAGACAAGATCAACCTTCAGGCCGAGTGGAGATGACTGGTAAATCACACAATCGAACTCGCAGCACCTGGGAAGGTCGTGCGACTCGTGATTTCAGTGATTTAGACATGATGGAAATTGATGCCGCAATTAGACAGCGATTAATCTGGCAAGAAAAACGAATTGATCTCCCAGCTGGTCGATACGATGCGGTGCTGCCCGCTGGTGCGGTTGGCGATTTAGTCACTTATATGGTGTGGAGCGCCGCTGGCAAAGATGCGTTTCAAGGTCAATCAGTTTTCTCGGACAAAAAAGGCGGAACTCGCGTTGGCGAGAAATTTGCAAACGTTGAGTTAGATCTATATTCCGACCCAACATATCCGGGCCTGGAGAGCGCAGCACATGTCGAAGCAACTGCGAGTTCACCATTTGTTAGCGTATTTGATAACGGCCAACCAATTGGTCGATTTGATTTTATGAAAAATGGTGTTTTAGCAAATTTGATTAACACCAGAGCTAGTGCGGCAGAGATGAAAGCACAATATGTTCCAATTTCAGATAACATCATTATGACTGTTAATGGTGCTAGCACAAGCGAAGCTGAGTTAATCAAATCAGTTAAGCGCGGTCTGCTAATTACTTGCCTTTGGTATATCCGAATGGTTGATCCAGTGACGCTGTTGTTGACTGGCTTAACACGCGATGGGGTCTATTTAATCGAGAATGGTGAAGTTGTTGGTGCAGTTAACAATTTCCGCTGGAATGAATCGCCAGTTGATTTGTTAAATCGTATCGGGGCAGCAACGCCAACTAAAATTACTCAAGTTCGCGAATGGGCAGACTATATTGATCGAACAGCTATGCCAGCAGTGCTGTTTAAAGACTTCAATATGTCATCAGTAAGTCAGGCGTCTTAACTTAACGCCTGATTCACTAACGCTGCCTGCTCTTCATCATGCAGTTTGTGTGAACCAACCGCTGGTGAAGATGCTGCAGTTCGTGAAACCACGCTAATGCCGCGCCCCATTTGTGCTGGGAATTCCAAACCAACAAATGGCCAAGCGCCCTGGTTGGCAGGCTCTTCTTGCGTCCAAACTACTTCGACATTGTCGGGGTAGTGACTTAGCAGCGCGGCAATCTCCGGAGTTGGTAGCGGATAAAGACGCTCTACTCGAACTAGCGCAACATCTGTTAGGCCTCGAGTTTCCCGCTCAGTTAGTAAGTTGTAATAAACCTTGCCAGAGCAAAGCACTACTCGTCTCACTGCTGCTTTGTTGACGCTCTTATCGTCAATTATTGGTTCAAATTCACCGGTAGTGAAATCCGCCGCTGCACTTGCTGCCAACTTGCTGCGCAGGAGTGACTTAGGTGTAAACACGATCAATGGTTTTACGTGTGGTTGCATTACTTGCCAGCGCAGCAGGTGGAAATAAGATGCTGGGGTAGAAGGATAAGCGACTGTCATATTGTCTTGCGCGCACAAACTTAAGAAGCGCTCAATGCGGGCAGATGAATGATCTGGTCCTTGACCTTCATAACCATGCGGCAGCAGTAGCACTACACGCGAGGTTTGACCCCACTTCTGCTCGCCTGAAGAAATGAACTCATCAATTATGGTCTGAGCGCCGTTGGCGAAATCACCAAACTGCGCTTCCCACAAAACTAATGCATCTTTGTTGGCAACTGAATAACCATATTCAAATCCCATGACCGCATATTCGCTAAGTAGTGAGTCATAAATGTATAGCTGACCTTTACCTTCGCGCTTACTCATTTCTCGCAGCGGGAAATAACTTTCACCGGTTGCTTTATCTACGATTACGGAGTGACGTTGACCGAAGGTGCCACGGCGTGAGTCTTGGCCCGAGAGTCGAACTAGTCGATTCTCAAGCAGCAGTGAACCAAATGCAAACATTTCACCAGTAGCCCAGTCCACTGCATCCTCAGCCAACATTGCGGCACGCTTTTGTAACTGTGGCAGCAATCTTGGATGAGGGGTTAGCGACTCTGGTAAATCAATTTGAGTGCGGGCAATCTTCTCAAGTGTCTCAAACGCAACTGCAGTAGCAACTGGTTGCGGGAAGGGTAGATCAGTTGAAACGGGAGCTTCAGTATTACCTGCAGCTAGCTCCTCTTTAGTTTCAGCAAATACTCGCTCTAGTTGATCTTGATAATCTTTCAGCGCTGCTTCAGCCTCTTCAAGTGTGATGTCGCCGCGGCCAATTAATGCTTCGGTGTACAACTTGCGCACACTTCGCTTGTTATCGATGATGTCGTACATCAATGGCTGCGTCAATGATGGATCATCAGCTTCATTATGGCCACGTCGGCGATAAACAATTAGATCAATAACCACATCTTTATTGAATTCTTGTCGATATTCAAATGCCAATCGAGAAACTCGCACCACTGCCTCTGGATCATCACCATTAACGTGAAATATTGGTGCTTGCACCATTCGCGCAACAGAAGTTGCGTAAGTGGAAGAGCGAGATTCAGTTGGTGAGGTGGTGAAGCCAACTTGATTGTTTACTACTAGATGAATCGTGCCACCAACACGGTAGCCCCGAAGTTGTGACATGTGCAAAGTCTCAGCAACCACACC
>WLEH01000070.1 GCA_009704345.1 Actinomycetota bacterium
GCACCACGAAAATTAAATCTAAGCACCGCCAATTTAGCCAGTTGTGGCAATCGCCACGCAGCTTTCCGAAAGATGTGACTATCCATCATGCCGCCATGTGTGGGTAGTGGATGTAAACAAATCATGGTTGCAACTGGCGCAGTTGAAATTGGAAGAGCTAACTCACCTACCAACTTCAAGTTGTCTGCCGTAATAAATTCAATATCAGTACGACTCGCTGGCAAAATACTCGTTGACGAAATCTCAGTCATTAATACCTGGGCATTCCACCGCGATGTGGGGTGCTGCGACGATGGTCACGATGTTCCCAGCAAACTTTATGCCAATGTCGGCGATGTGTTGCATCCTCATCACCTTCGGGCCAAACCACAACATGAGCAGTTGCTGGTCGAACTTCCTGATCACAGCCAGGGCATCGATAAACCTTGGCACTGCCTGCGCCACTTAACTGCCGCACCACATACTCAATTCCCTGCCAGATCTCAATGTGTTGATTTGAGGTAGGGCGAAGTTCGCGGTGCTCGCTAACTAAGCGACGATTTCGACGGCCCATGCCCATATTCTGGCCTAACTAGCATTATTTGCGAGTCAGGTTCAGAATTGCGCGGTGAGCAGTTGGGGAAGTTACTCATTTATCTATGGACCGCTAATGGGCGGCCTGCTAATTGGGGTGCTGATTTTGTTACTGCGCTGGGCATTTGCCCGGGGACATTCTTTAGTTGAGCGAAAAATTACGCCAAGTACCGCTGACAATTACGGTATGTTGGTAGAAGTAACTAGACCAATTAGTTTGATCGATGGTGAGATGCTAAAGCAACAACTACTTGATGTGGGAATAAGGGCAACACTTGCATTAACGGTTGATGGTGTGCAATTAATGGTCTGGCCAAAAGATCTGGCGAAGGCAAAACGGACGCTCGCTCTAACTTAGTTCCTCACGCGACACCACTGCCCCCAATGAATTTAAATTGGCGACAAAGTCAGCGTATCCTCGATCTACATGCTCTACTCCACTAACTAAAGTCTCGCCATCAGCTACCAATCCAGCAATCACTAGCGCCGCACCAGCCCGGACATCAGTTGAAACAACGGGGGCACCACTTAATCGCGTAACACCTTTAACTAAGCAATGATGGCCATCAATATGCAGGTCAGCTCCAAGTCGCGCCAGTTCTTGAGTGAAGCGAAATCTTGCTTCGAATAAATTCTCAGTAATCATCGCAGAGCCGGTTGAAATTGCATTTAACACAATAAATTGCGGCTGCAGGTCTGTTGGGAACCCTGGGTATGGCAACGTGACAATATCTACTGCGGTTGGGCGCTGCTTCATGGACACGCTAAATGAATTTTCTTGGGTAGCTATCTCCGCACCCATCTCATGAAGTTTTGATAACGGCAGTGAAAGAAGATTTGGATCAACACCGGTCACGGTAACTTCGCCTTGAGTTGCAACTGCTGCCGCTGCCCATGTTCCCGCCACAATTCGATCACCAATTACTTGATGTGTTACTGGCTTAAGTGCTGCCACTCCGGTAACAGTTAATGTCGGTGTGCCAATACCATCAATATGGGCACCCATCTTCACCAACATCTCACATAAATCAATTATTTCCGGTTCGCGAGCAGCATTGTCTAAAACGGTTTCGCCACTAGCCAATACTGCTGCGGTAAGAATATTTTCAGTTGCACCGACGCTTGGTAGATCCAAAAAAATGTGCGCCCCAACCAGTCCAGCTGGTGCTCTAGCAATCAAATAGCCGTGATCACTTCCAAACTCGGCTCCCATTTTGGTAAGGCCAGCTATATGCATATCAACGCCGCGCGAGCCGATGTCATCGCCACCAGGCAACGCAACATCAACGTTGCCGCAACGAGCCAGAATCGGACCCAATACATTTATTGATGCGCGCATTCGTCGAACTAAGTCGTAGTCAGCACGATGGCCAATTTCAGCTGGCACATCAATTTGAACTTCACTTATTGACCGATTATGGGAAACTTGGCAGCCAAGTCGAGTAAGCAACTCCAACATGATTCCCACATCTGCAATATCTGGGACGTTCGTCAGGGTGGTTTTTCCTGGTGCCAACAATGCTGCGGTCATTAACTTAAGCACCGAGTTCTTCGCTCCTGGCACAGCGATTGAGCCAGTAAGTGTTGCGCCACCAATTACCTTAAACACGGTTTCCGTCACGACATACAGGCTAGGTGGTGCATCCTGGCCATTTCACCTCTACCCTCGCCCTATGGTCAACTTAACCCGAATTTACACCCGCACTGGCGATGATGGCACCACCTCCCTAGGCGATTTCTCCAGAACTACCAAGATGGATTTGCGACTTGAGGCATATGCCGATTGTGATGAAGCAAATTGCGCCATTGGCGTTGCTATTGCGATGGGTAATTTAGATGAAGATGTGAAGCAATTGCTAACTCGAGTTCAAAATGATTTATTTGATGTTGGTGCAGATCTTTGCACGCCAGTAGTTGTTAACCCAGAAGTAGAACCATTGCGCGTAACCGAAAACGAAATTAAAGCTTTAGAGGCAGCTTGCGATAAATACAATGCTGAACTACAAGCACTTCGTTCGTTCATTCTCCCAGGCGGAACCCCTGGATCTGCACTGCTTCACGTTGCGCGCACCGTGGTGCGTAGGGCTGAACGCAGCACTTGGACTGCGTTTGAGCAGTATCAGGATATGAATATCTTGGCAGGTAAATATTTGAACCGGTTGAGCGATTTACTTTTCATCTTGGCAAGATATGCAAATCGCCATGATGGCGATGTGCTCTGGGTGCCTGGCAAAAATCGCTAAGTCTCTTTAGGCAGAACCAGACTTTCGTTTAAACATTTTTTTGGTCTTATTGCTACTGCTGGCAGGACCAATTCCTCGATTGCCAGCATCAGCAGTGCCGCCAACATGCTGCCGATTCTTCTTAGCTTCAATAGCTCGACGCATCAACTCTTTTTGATCGGGCTTATCTGCTGCTTTATCTTCGCTCATGACCTAAATCTACTGCCTTTGGCCTAGCTATTGGCAACAGCTAGTCGAACTTGATTCCGCTTAGTCTTTTCTGGATCATCTTGCTGCGCTAGCGCCGCATTAACTCGAGCAACATCAATCTCTTCTTTTAGCTCACAGCGCTGGGCGAAGATGGTCACTTCGTTGTGATCCACCGTGACAAAGCCGCCATGTACCGCAGCGGCAATCCTCTCGCCCGACTCACTATTAATAAACACCGGACCTACTGCTAGTGAAGAGAGCATTGGCACATGGCCGGCCAAAATGCCGAGCTCGCCATCAAGTGTACGCAGCACAACTGAGGTGGCTTGGCCCTGCCAAACCGACCGATCAGTTGCGAGCAACGAAACTTTGATTGTGGCCATAGTTAGTTCTTAGCCAACTTCTCAGCATTAGCCTTAACATCATCCAAACCACCGCACATAAAGAACGCCTGCTCTGGATAATGATCAAACTCTCCATCAGCCAACGCCTTAAATGATGCAATAGTTTCATCAAGTGGAACGAACGATCCATCCTGACCAGTGAATGCCTTAGCTACGAACATGTTCTGACTTAGGAAACGCTGAATACGTCGAGCACGACCAACAATGATCTTGTCTTCTTCAGACAATTCATCAATACCCAAGATTGCAATGATGTCCTGCAAGTCTTTGTAGCGCTGCAGAATCTGCTTAGTGCGCTGCGCTACGGCATAGTGTTCATCACCGATGTATTGTGGATCCAAAATTCGAGATGTGGAATCCAGTGGATCAATTGCAGGATAGATACCAAGTTCCGAAATCGGACGGCTCAACACTGTGGTTGCATCCAAGTGCGCGAACGTAGTGTGTGGCGCAGGGTCAGTGATGTCATCTGCTGGGACATAAATTGCCTGCATTGAGGTAATAGAGTGACCGCGAGTTGAAGTGATTCGCTCTTGTAGCTCACCCATTTCATCAGCAAGTGTTGGTTGGTAACCCACTGCAGATGGCATACGGCCTAGCAGGGTTGAAACTTCAGATCCAGCCTGAGTGAAGCGGAAGATGTTATCCACGAAAAGCAGCACGTCTTGCTTCTGCACATCACGGAAGTACTCGGCCATAGTTAGGGCAGATAGCGCAACTCGCATACGAGTGCCAGGTGGCTCATCCATCTGACCGAACACCAGCGCCGTTTTGTTGATAACGCCAGACTCGGTCATTTCCAAGAACAAGTCATTACCTTCACGGGTTCGCTCACCAACGCCAGCGAACACTGATACACCACCAAAGTTCTCGGCAACTCGGTAAATCATTTCCTGAATCAAAACTGTCTTACCAACACCCGCACCACCGAACAATCCAATCTTTCCACCCTTTACATAAGGTGTTAGCAGATCGATCGCCTTAATTCCAGTTGCAAACATTTCAGTCTTGGACTCCAGCTGATCGAATGCTGGCGCACTGCGGTGAATTGGCCAACGATCTTTGATCGCAAGTGATGAGGTTGGCACATCAAGTGATTCACCTAAGGTGTTAAACACATGTCCCAAGGTGGCATCGCCAACTGGAACTGAGATTGCCGCACCTGAGTCAGCAACCGCAGAGCCACGCACTAAGCCATCGGTTGGCTGCATCGAGATTGCGCGCACCATGTTGTCACCAATGTGCTGGGCTACTTCTAGCGTTAGGGTGCGAACACCGCCTTGCCCATCATTAGCTTCAACAGTTAGTGCGTTGAAGATTGCTGGCATGGCATCGGATGGAAACTCCACGTCAACCACTGGTCCAGTTACTCGGGCAACACGTCCAGTTGCCGTTTGTGTGGCAGTCATTTTTCTCACTTTCCTGCTGAGGCTAGCGCGTCTGCGCCACCCACGATTTCGCTGATCTCCTGAGTGATCTCAGCCTGACGAGCTTGGTTTGCTTGACGCGTCAACGTCTTTATCAGATCTGACGCATTGTCGGTCGCGGACTTCATCGCCCGCTGCCTTGCTGCATGCTCAGATGCAGCCGATTGCAGCAATGCTTCCCAAATACCAAACGCTAGGTAATGTGGCAGCAACGAATCCAGCACCTGTTCTGGGTCTGGTTCGAATTCATAAAGTGGTAAAACTGGTGATCTAGATGAATCTTCTGTGAACTCCAAATTTGCACCAGTTATAGATTCTTCAACTACTTGTAGCGGCAACAATCTGAGTGCTTCAACACTTTGACTTACTCTATTGATGAAGTGGGTGTAGACCACATAGATTTCATCAACTCCACCTTCTTCCGTGGGCTTGAGATAAGCCTCCAGCAGCGCATTTGCCATCTCTTCGGCTCGGCCATATTCAGGTGCATCAGATGAGCCGGTCCAGCTCTTTGCTACGGCTCGATTACGGAATGCGTAATAGCCGTTTGCTTTACGGCCACTAACAAATAGCTCAGTCTCAGCCCCGCGCTCACTATTGCGCTCAACTAACTGCTCTGTTTGCTTAATTACGTTTGGCGAAAATGCACCAGCGAGTCCGCGATCTGCCGAAATAACTAGCACAGCTGCTCGCTTACATTCACCTTCAGTGCGAAGCAGCGGATGATCTAGCGCCGAAGTGTTTGACGCAGCAATTGAGATGGCACGATAAAGCGCTGATGCATATGGCTCGGTTGCTTGCACTCGAGCTTGCGCTTTCACAATTCTCGAAGAAGCAATTAGCTCCATTGCGCGAGTGATCTTTTTCGTCGCTTGCACCGATTTGATTCGGCGACGAAACACTCTTAGTTGCGCACCCATTTTGCTTTGCTACCTATCCTTAGTTTCTGACAGTTCTAGTTACGGTTGCTCGCTTGATGTCTGACTCCGCCAACGCATCAAATTGCTCATCGACAATAAGTGGTGTGCCGTCAGACTTCATAAATGACTTTTTGAAAGTCGCAATACCAGCAATCAACTTCTCGATGTTGCCATCAGATAGATCTCTAGTTTCGCGGATCTCAGCCATAACGTCAGCATGATTGCTCTCTAAATACTGCAAGAACTCAGCTTCAAATCGGCGCACATCTTCTACTGGAACTTCGTCCAATCGACCAGTTGTGCCAGCCCAAATAGAAACGACTGCTTTCTCCATTGGGAATGGTGAATACTGTGGTTGCTTGAGTAACTCAACCAATCTGGAACCACGAGCGATTGCTGCTTTTGATGCGGCATCAAGATCTGACC
>WLEH01000071.1 GCA_009704345.1 Actinomycetota bacterium
ATTCAAGGATTCTAGAATTTGATTGCCAACTTTTACTTCTTCAACCGGCGGTGCTGAAAGCGATACTCGAATCGTGTCACCAATTCCTTGACTTAACAACGCACCAAATGCCACCGCGGATTTGATAGTTCCCTGGAATGCCGGACCTGCTTCAGTTACACCTAAGTGCAGCGGATAATCAGATTTTTCAGCAAGCAATCGATATGCCTTAACCATCACAACTGGATCATGATGCTTAACTGAAATCTTGATATCACCAAAACCATGTTCTTCAAATAGTGAAGCTTCCCAGAGCGCTGACTCAACTAACGCCTCTGGTGTTGCCTTGCCATATTTCTGCAACAGCCTTGGGTCAAGCGAACCTGCGTTAACACCAATTCGGATTGGAACTTTGGCAGCATTTGCGGCATGCGCAATTTCCTTAACGCGATCATCAAATTGTTTGATGTTTCCTGGATTAACTCGAACGCCAGCACAGCCCGCATCGATGGCAGCAAAAACATATCTTGGTTGGAAATGAATGTCGGCAATAACTGGAATAGACGATTTGCGCGCGATAATTGCTAGCGCATCAGCGTCATCTTGACTTGGCACCGCGACCCGAACCACATTGCAGCCAGATGCTGTTAATTCAGCGATTTGCTGCAGCGTTGAGTTCACATCTGCCGTAACCGTGGTGCACATGGACTGCACACTGATTGGCGCACCGCCACCTACCAATACCGGCTTGCTGTGATGATTTAGTGTGATCTGTCGACTCTGCCGACGAGGCGCGAGCACTGGCGGCGGGGTGGGCATACCTAAGTCAATATTCATGGGAGAAGTATCTAATCAGTTGCTCGATTTTGCGCTCTGAGGCTGTCAGTTCAATCGAATTGGTGCTACTAAATCAACATAAATCAGTAGCATTGAAAAGCTAAGCAGGAGTATGGCGAAGACGTACGCGGCAGGCATCAATTTAGCAATATCAACCGCTTCGGCAGCTCGTTTTGATTTAGTTTTGCGTCTACCCCATTCATACAGCGCACCAGCCACATGTCCGCCGTCTAAGGGCAGAATTGGGAGCAGATTAAAAAAGAATAACGCCAAATTTACACTTGCCAGCAACATCAAAAAGTCCAATATCCGCCAAGATGCGGGAGATTCCTGCGCCACCACATCACCGCTAATCACGCTAACCCCAACAATTGAAATTGGGCCATCTAAATCTCTGGGCTCCGCACCGACCGCGGTTGCAACAATATTGCTCAGTCTTGCTGGCAAATCCATAATCAATTGAACAGTTGCTAACCCAACCTGGCCAATAACTTCAGCAACAGCCAATGGGGATTGTCGAGTTAACTCAACAACTGGTCTAAATCCAAGATAGCCATTGGGTTGAGTTTCGGTTGAGATATCAGCAACCGTAGCGGTTAAAATCAAGGTTGAGTCGGCTCGATTAATCTCCATTGTGATTCGCTGACCTGCTGCGCCATCTATTTCCGAAACGAGCGCATCCCAATCCTGAGTGGGATTTGCGTTAATCGAAACAATTTGATCACCAACTGCCAGGCCAGCTTTTGCTGCCGGTGATGTAGTTGCACCACTAGGACATTCACCTGCAGCATTAAGTTCGCTCGGTAAACAATTAATCACAGCATCAACTTTGGTAGTTGGCTGCGGGGTGCCAATTAATACCAGTGAAATAAACAACAGGACTATTGCAACGACCAAATTCATTAGCGGCCCGCCCAGCATCACTGTTAATTTCTTAGCTGGATGTAATTGGTAGAACACTCTGCCCTGATCGGCATCGGTTAACTCCGCCATCGCAGTTTCACGAGTTTGATTAATTATGTTGCGAAATGGTCCGCGCCGGATCTTAGGTCTTGGTGGAATCATGCCGATGATTCGAACGTAGCCACCTAGCGGAATAGCCTTAATGCCATACTCAGTCTCACCTCGCTGGCGAGAAAATAAAGTAGGGCCAAACCCAACCATAAACTGTGAAACTCGGACACCAAACTTACGTGCTGGGTAAAAATGGCCGAATTCGTGCAACGCGACTGAAATCAGCAGCCCGATCACAAAGGTAAGCACTCCGAAACCAAACACGCGGCAATCCCCCTTAATTGAGCCCATTCTCCGCTATATCCAGATGCTTGGCGAGCGCACCTCCCCTAGCATTAGGGGGCATCTACTAAGGAGTGACAGATGAGCACTGGCGGACCATCGCTAACCCAGCAGCGCAAATTGGTGACCGAAATTCCTGGACCTAAAAGCATCGAGATGATGAAGCGCCGCAAGCAAGCGGTTAGCTCCGGGGTGGGCGGCACTATGCCGGTCTTTACCCAAGCAGCAGGTGGCTCAGTGTTACTAGATATCGACGGAAACACCTTTATTGATCTGGGAAGCGGCATTGCAGTTACTTCAGTTGGCAATAGTGCGCAAACTGTAGTTAAAAATGTGCAAGCACAAGCTGAATTGTTTACTCATACCTGCTTTATGGTCACTCCATATGAAAGCTATGTCGCGGTTTGCGAAAAATTAAATGAATTAACTCCTGGTAATCATGAAAAACGAAGTGCGTTATTTAATTCTGGTGCTGAAGCAGTTGAAAACGCAATCAAGATTGCCCGTGCATACACCAAGCGGCAAGCGGTGGTGGCATTTGAGCATGGCTATCACGGTCGAACTAACTTAACTATGGCTCTTACTGCTAAATCAATGCCTTATAAACATTCGTTCGGACCATTCGCGCCAGAAATTTACCGAGTGCCAATGTCATATCCATTCCATGATTCACGCAGTGGTGATGCTGTCGCCAAAGATGCAATTAGCCGAATGGAAAAAGAAATTGGGGCAACCCAGATCGCAGCAATTATTGTTGAGCCAATCCAAGGTGAAGGCGGCTTCATTGTGCCAGCTCCGGGCTTCTTGACTGCAATATTTGAATTTGCCAAAGCTAATGGGATTGTGTTTATTGCTGATGAAATTCAAACTGGCTTTTGTCGAACTGGAGCATGGTTTGCCAGTGAGCACGAAAATCTAGTTCCAGATCTAATCACGACCGCGAAAGGATTAGCGGGCGGATTGCCGTTAGCTGGCGTTACCGGACGTGCTGAAATTATGGACAGTGTTCACGTTGGTGGACTAGGCGGCACCTATGGCGGCAATCCAATTGCATGCGCTGCGGCACTGGGTTCAATTAGCGAGATGCAATCACATAATTTGATTGCTCGAGCTCATGAGATTGAAGGAATCTTCCGATCCCGATTAACCAAATTACAACAAGAGTTCCCTGCAATTGGTGACATCCGAGGCAAGGGTGCCATGATGGCAATTGAATTGGTTAATCCAGATGGTACGCCAAATGCTGAATTAGTTGGCAAGGTTACTAAATATTGTCATCAAAATGGCGTGATAGTGCTAACGGCTGGAACTTATGGAAACGTGATTCGCTTTTTGCCACCGCTAGCCATCTCTACTGAGTTACTAAACGAAGGATTAGATGTAGTTACTGCAGCCTTCGCTGCGGCAAACTAACGATCAGCCAGTAGTGGTTGAGTTGGGTCTACGGGCTTGCCAGTCTTACGTCGAGCTAGCGCTGAAAGTGCTTCCAAAATAACGCGATTTGCCAACAGTGAAGTTATCTCAGCATGATCATATGCTGGTGCAACTTCTACCACATCCATACCAACAATTTTTGTCTCTAAACAGATCCGTCGCACCGCATCAAGTAATTCTCTTGCGGACAAGCCTCCCGGCTCTGGCGTACCAGTGCCGGGTGCTGCAGATGGATCAGCCACATCAATATCTACTGAAAGAAAAACACCATCGCAATCAGCGGCAATCTCGGCAAAGATCTCAGTTAAGCAAGCAGTAAGTCCTCGCTGAGTAATCTCGGTCATCTCATAAGATCGCATTCCCTGATCTGCCATCCATTTCAAGGTTGGTTCATCAGGCCAATAGCCACGCAGGCCTATTTGATAGAACCGATCACCGCGCACCGCGCCACTTTCAATTAACTTTCGCATCGGTTGGCCATGGCCAATGAGCGGACCATCAGTGATTTCGCCAGTGTCAGCATGGGCGTCAAAGTGCAGCACAGCAATATTTCCCCAACCTTTTGCCTTGGCAATTCCAGTGACATTTGGCCAAGTAACTGTGTGGTCACCACCAATAATTAACGGAATCGATGTTGCAGCAACCTTTGCAACTACTTCTTCAAGTCGGCCGCAGGCAATCTCAGTGTTGCCGTTGGGCATATCAACATCGCCGGCATCATGAACTTGCAATGCGGTTAATCCATCAACCCGAAGTGCTAACGATGGTCGTTTGCCATCGTGTTCTAAGTAGCAGGCTTGCCTTACTGCGGCAGGTCCAAGCTTTGCCCCACTGCGAAATGAAGTACCGCCGTCAAATGGTGCACCAAGAATAACTACTTCAGCCAATGCATAAGATTTTTCGTCCATTGCATCACACTTAGGAACACCTAAAAACGTAAAGTCTGGTCCATACAAAAGTTTTCCCATCAGCGCTTGGCTCGCTTTGCTGCAATTAGTTGTGCCAAAACCACCAACAACAGGGCGCCCATAAAGAAAATTGTGGCAATCACATTTACCTGCGGCGGAATACCTCGCTGCGCTGCTCCCCAAACATACATCGGGAAAGTCACGGTGGTGCCAGAGTTGAAATTAGTGATAATGAAATCATCAAACGAAAGGGAAAATGCTAATAAAGCAGCAGCAGCAATCCCAGGAAAAGCTAGCGGAAAAGTGATGTAGCGGAATGTTGTTTTCTCATCTGCGTACAAATCCATTGCTGCTTGCTCAAGCCTTGGATCCAGCGTTGCTAATCTCGCTTTCACCGCAACTACCACAAATGAGATAGTGAACATAATATGTGCAATTAGCAGCGTCCAGAAACCCAACGGAATGACTGAAATATTTAGGAAAAGTGCCAGCAAGCTTGTGCCCATTACAACTTCGGGTGTTGCCATTGGCAAAAAGATCAATAAATTTGTTGAGGTGCGGCCCCGAAATCGATGACGAACTAACGCGAAGGCAATCATGGTGCCCAAAATCGTCGCTACGATCGTGGTTAGTAACGCAATTTGAATACTAGTTGTAACCGCACCGCAAATGGTTTGATCACGGCAGATATTTGTCCAGGCATCCAACGAAAATTCATTCCACTGGGTATTTTGCTTACCAGCTGGCTTGTTAAAACTTAACATAATGACAACCATGATTGGTAACATCATGTAAAACAGCGCGATAAATGCGTAGAGTCCTGTTGCTCGTTTACCTAGCCAAGAAGTCATGGTTCGCATTAGACCAAATCCTCTGTGCCAGCTCGTCTAATATAGAAGAAAACGATTACCAATATTATTGACATCAAGATAAACGAAAGTGCTGATGCGAGCGGATAGTCACGAACAATCACAAACTGACTTTGAATTACGTTACCAATCATTCGATCTCGCGCTGAACCAAGCAGTGATGCATTGATAAAGTCACCCATGGCTGGAATAAACGTTAACAATGTTCCAGAGACAACGCCTGGCATGGATAACGGCAGCGTCACTTTTCTAAATGTCTCACCTGGGTTTGCGTACAGATCTTTAGATGCTTCCAATAGCCTTGGGTCGATTCGTTCAATTGCAGCATAAAGCGGCAAAATCATAAATGGTAGAAAGTTATAAGAAATACCTGCAATAACTGCAAGTGGCGTATTTAAAATTCGATCTTGCGGCAGCAGATTCAGCGCATTTAGGGCAACAGTAATAAATGAATCGTCTGCCAAAATAGTTTTCCAAGCGTATGTACGAATTAAGTAAGCAGCAAAAAAAGGTGCAATTACTAAAACCAACATCAAGTTACGCCATCTACCACCCTTTAGCGCAATGTGATACGCCAACGGGTAGCCAATTACTAAGGCTAAGAGGGTTGCACTTGCGGCATAAAGTAACGACTTTGCAAATACTGGCCAATATGCTTCCAGCGCGCCAATGTAATTAGCAATTTCGAAAGCATTTACATATCCATCTAACACACTTGGTCCCGCTGACCGCATCAAGCTGGTAACTAGAAGTGAAAAGAATGGAATAACAAAAAATACACCCAGCCAGGCA
>WLEH01000072.1 GCA_009704345.1 Actinomycetota bacterium
GTAGTTGAGTCATTTCTAACGTATTCCAAAGTGGAGCAAATTTTCCGGTGTAAACCAGCGATAACGGATTTGCAGCTGTGCCAATCTTTTCTAAATCTAAGTTAGCTTTAGTTGGCGGCTCGGCCACAATCGGTGACCAAATTGCGCATTTGCCAGCAGTTTGCGGAATTGTGGCTTCCAGCAGTGCCCGTAAATATTCAGTTTGGCACAGCATTAAATGGCTGGCTTTAGCAACTTCGCCTAACCACTTGCGACTTGCCGCATCCATCGCTGCTGCGGATTGCGGAATATCAGTTAAATAAGTCCATAACTTGCCCTGCACTAAGTCAGACTTTGCTAGCTGGGGTGCAAGTTTGCCACCTCGAATCATGATTGCATCAAATAGTTCTTGTTGATGCAATTTCTCAATCATCGAAACTGCATTTGGCACTGTTAGCGAATCACCCTTTGTAAAAAGGGACTTAAATCTTGAAACTGCATCAGTAAACGGATTAATGATCGTGATGTTTTCAAATTCGTTAAGCGGTAGCAGTAGTCGATCTGTAGTTGGCCTTGCTTTCAGTAGAAAATAAACATCAACGCCAGCTCGAGCAAGCACTTCAGCCGCAGATGCCGCCCAAACTGCTGAGCCATCAATTATGTTCATGTTGACATCGCCGTAAAGCAAGATTTTGCGATTAGTCATTGATCATCGCCGACTTTAGCTGAGCTGAATCAAAATTTGCTGAAGAAATTACTCGGTCAAAACTTAAATCAGTAACTGCATGCTCCCAGTTCCTCCGCAGTGAGTTTTCCCAAAATAGAACTGGAATTTGATTGCTTTGTGCTGAATGAACAATTCTTGCAAGTTGCGCTGCGCGATCAGGAGCTAGCGGATTACCAAGATGGCGCCAAACCGAACTTACTTCGCCAGCATTAGCAGCAATGACCACAACTTGCGGCTTAAACGGCAGCAGCACATCAGCCACATCTTTATCGTGCGGCATCAGCGGCAAGACATAACAATCTTTTGCTAATTCAG
This sequence comes from Actinomycetota bacterium, assembly GCA_009704345.1. Lineage (GTDB taxonomy): Bacteria > Actinomycetota > Actinomycetes > S36-B12 > UBA5976 > AcAMD-5. The sequence continues at coordinate 1,022 of WLEH01000072.1, forward strand.
CAATCAGGTCATCTCCAGCAACCACTGCAACTCGAATACCGTAATTAAACGGTGTTGCCCGGCGCACCCGCTGCAGCATTGGTTCGCCTAACTCAGTTGAGAATTGGCGACTATCGGATTCGTGTCGAAGTCGCCACAGTCGAACTAAGTTTTTTACCGCAACCAAAGACCGTCTAGGGTCTTTAGCAATTGCTAATAGAGCGGTGCCAACTAAATAGGCACCAGAGTTCTTAAGTTGAGCTAACTCAGCTTCTAGTTTCTGGACGCGATCGGTTAATTCATTCATTTGCTACCTAAAAATTCAATAATGGCAGCAGCAATTCGTTCGCCTGCTTTACCATCCCACAATGGCGGCACCACATCTTTTGGCGCTGGCAACTCAGTAACTCGCTGCACCAAATTCGCGACTGTGACTAGTTGATTTGAACCGTGCGTAATGGTGATGGGGCGCTCCGTATTTGGTCGCAGCGTTAAGCACGGCACTTTCAGAATTGTGGTTTCTTCCTGTACCCCACCCGAATCAGTGACGACAAACTTGGCACCTTTAACTAATGAGATGAAATCTATGTAATTAAGTGGCTCAATTACTCTAATTTGATCATATTCACCAAGGCCAGCGTTATATAGCGATGCTTTTCCGCGCGGGTGCAGTGGTAGCACAATTTGTGTTTGTTTAGATACTTCACCTAGTGCTGTCACAATTGATTTAGCAGTTGAGAGATCATCCACATTGCCAGGTCGATGCAGCGTTGCAACGGCATAATCACCAGTTATGCCAAGTTCGTTAGTAACTTTTGCGGAATCAAACTCCGCTAGATGGGATAGCAACGTATCGATCATGGAATTGCCCACGAAAACTATTTTGCGCTCTGCCAGACCTTCTCGCTTTAGATTTTCTTCTGCTTCTGGGCTAGTAATCAGCAATAGATCAGAAAGCTGATCAGTTAGCTTTCGATTAATTTCTTCAGGCATAGACAAATCAAAACTTCGCAGCCCAGCTTCAACGTGCGCAACTGGAATTTCTAATTTTGCTGCTACCAATGCGGCAGCGACAGTGGAGTTAACATCACCATAAACCACAATCATGGCCGGCTTCACATCAGCAATTGCTTTTTCAAAACCAATCATGATCGCAGCAGTTTGGCTGGCATGCGAACCTGAACCAACCCCAAGATTCAAATCAGGTGTTGGCAGATTGAGTAATCTAAAAAACGAATCACTTAGCGCATCGTCATAATGCTGACCAGTATGAATTAACCGTTGCGGAATTCCGGCCTTGGCTAGCGCCGCAATAACGGGGGCAGCCTTTGGGAAATTCGGTCGAGCGCCAGTAACGTGGACGACATCCCCACTTCGTATTACTGCCTGCTGCGTCACTGCGCTCTCCTAAGCGTGAGAAACTTGGCTCTAGCCGTGAGTATTCCACCATGGCATGGGAAAGTAGGACAGCGTTGCGCTACTTAACTGGGTTGCGAGCCCTGCCATGGGCAATCAGCACCATATTGCTACGGCTACTGCGATCCCCGCGCCTAACTCTAGAAGCCCTATTCCGCAAGGCAGGCATAAATCTCCGAAACACATCAAAACTAGCGAAACCAGGGGACTTCCCCGATCCAATTAAGCGCGGACCGGCACATCACAGCATTAATCCCCATCCAAACTCAGTGCTGCACCTTGTTACCAATTGCTTGCCATACACCCAAGCCGGCTACACGATTCGAACTCATAACATCATTGCTGCCCAACTAGCTGCCGGAATTTCAGCCAGCGCAGTTACCAGATACGGCTATCCGATAAGTATTGGTAATTTTAAATCTGGAGTCAAAACTGAGCTGCCAATTTTTTCAGGCGATAGCACGATTACTTACCATCATTTAATTCCAACAAAATTTGCCACAACATCTGAATTAGAAGTTGCTGCTGCAGCTGCAACTAAATTAACAGCAAAACTTCGTCCCAGCGTGCTTCATGCTGCAACCGATTTTATTAATGGTGAAATAGCAGCTGCCGTTGCAACTGCGACAGATCTACCATTTGCCTACGAAGTGCGCGGATTTTTAGAACAATCTTGGTTAACGAAATCAACTACAAACAGTGCTGACTCTCCGTTTTATCAAGAGTTTTTGCGCCGTGAAACTAAGATAATGCAGCAAGCAGCAGCAATAACGACGTTAAGTGAAACTATGAAAGCAGAAATTGTTAGTCGCGGCATTGCTGCTGAGAAGATTCACTTAGTACCAAATGCAGTATCAGATCAGTTGCTGAGCGAAGTTAAATCCGAAGTGCAAGCGAGAGCGCAACTGAAACTGCCAGAGTTACCCACATTTGGTATCGCCACCACGCTTTACCCATTTGAAAATGTGAACTTATTAATTGAATCACTTGAGCAGCTGTGGCAAAGCGGCAACCAAGCACAGCTACTGATTGTGGGTGATGGGCCAGATCTGGATAACCTAACCGCACGGGCAAATTCAAGTTCAGTGGCAGCACATATTCACCTAGTTGGCCGAAAGCCATTTGATCAAACCATTACGCATTACCAAGCCATGGACGTGTTCTGTGTCCCCAGAACCCAATCGCTAGTAACGCAATTGGTAACGCCGCTGAAGCCAATTGAAGCTATGGCACTTGGTCGCCCGGTTATTGCCAGCAATCTGCCAGCGCTAGCTGAGTTAATCAATCATGAGCAAACTGGCCTATTAGTTGAGCCCGATTCCGCCACTGCGCTCACCGAAGCCCTTGGCCGACTTCTGTACGATTCAGGCTATCGCCACAATTTAGCTACCGCGGCGAAAGATTGGGTGGCTGCCACTCGAACCTGGTCTCAGGTGGCACAGACCTATCAGCAGGTTTACCAACAGCTAGGCAAGCACTAACGCTTGCGCGGAGGATTAATGAAAACAGATCTCGCGGTAATTGGGTTGGGCTACGTTGGTTTACCGCTTGCCCAGGAAGCAATTCGCGCCGGGCTATCAGTAGTTGGTTACGACGTAAGTGATCGCGTGATAACTGGGCTGAACGCTGGTAAATCACATGTTGATGATTTGTCTGACGCTGATATTCAAACCATGATAAAAAATGGATTCACCGCAAGTAAAGATGATCAAGTACTGGCAGATGCCAGCGCCATTGTGATTTGTGTGCCAACACCACTTTCTGCTGATGGCGGACCTGATCTTTCTGCCGTGCTTGGCGCTACCGCTGCAGTTGCCAAGAAATTGAAAAAAGGTCAGTTGGTTGTGTTGGAATCAACTACATATCCAGGCACAACCGAAGAAGTAGTGCAGCCAATTTTGGAAGCTGGCGGTTTAATTGCTGGCGAAGACTTTTATCTAGCGTTCTCACCTGAGCGAATTGATCCAGGTAATAAAAAATTTGGTATGCGCAACACCCCAAAAGTTGTCGGTGGCATAAATCAAATCAGTACGGACAAAGCCGTTGCGATGTATGCGAATTTTGTTGATACCGTGGTTCGCGCCAAAGGCGCTAAAGAAGCTGAGATGGCAAAGTTATTGGAGAACACCTACCGCCATATCAATATTGCGCTAGTAAATGAAATGGCCATGTTCTGCAACGACCTAGGAATTGATTTGTGGGATGTCATCAGGTGTGCGTCAACAAAGCCGTTTGGTTTCCAAGCTTTTTATCCTGGCCCAGGTGTTGGTGGACATTGCATTCCAATTGATCCCAATTATTTATCGCATCAAGTCAAAACAAATCTGGGATATCCATTTAAGTTTGTTGAGTTAGCGCAAGAAATTAATGCTGGCATGCCCAACTATGTGATTCGCCGGGTGCAAGATCAACTAAACACTGTTGGCAAAGCACTTAACGGAGCAACGGTGTTGCTCTTAGGTGTTACCTACAAACCGGATATCGCAGATCAGCGCGAATCCCCCGCAATTCCAATTGGGCTTGGCTTAATTGAAAAAGGTGCCAAGGTGCTATTCCATGATCCCATGGTTGAGGTTTGGCGCCTAGCTGGCAATGAACTTCCACGGGTGGCAGATCTAACTTCCGCGCTGAAAAAAGCTGATATCACCGTGATGCTGCAGGACCACGCAAGCTATGACGCCGAACTATTGATCTCAAACTCAAATCTGTTGTTTGACACTCGCGGTAAATTAGATCATCCCGAGGTGGAGCGACTGTGAGTGATTCTCACCAGCTAAGGCCAGTTGGCCAAAAATTAAATTTTGGCGCATACATAAAAGACTTATGGAAGCGCAGATTTTTCATGATGTCTTTCGCACGCGCTCGGGTTGAAGGACAAAACTCCAGTGCCGCTTTAGGCCAACTTTGGCTGTTGTTAACGCCATTGCTAACCGCAGCGGTTTACTACTTGTTATTTGGTGTGATCCTTGGCGTCTCGCGTGGCATTGACAACTTCATCGCATTCTTAGTAATTGGCGTGATGATGTTTCGATTTACCTCAAATAGTGCAAATGCTGGTGCAATCTCGATCATTTCAAATAAAGGATTAATCCGGTCATTGCATTTCCCAAGAGCGCTGCTGCCTATCTCCGCATCATTGCAGCAATTTCTTCAATTCTTGCCATCGCTTGTAGTGGTATTTGTTGCTGTTATAGCAACTGGTGAAAGTATTAGATTAACTTGGTTGTTGATTATCCCAATTATTTTCATTCAGTTTGTCTTTAACACTGGACTGGCCTTGCTGCTAGCGCGCATTGTTAATAAGACGCGTGATTTGGCCAAATTGAGCCCATTTTTGATTCGTATGTGGGGTTACCTCAGTGGCATTTTCTTTAGTATTGAGTTATCCAAAGAAAGATTTCCAGAACTTATTGAACCTTTTTTGACCTACAACCCTGCTCATATCTTTATGGAGTTAGCCCGAAGCGTCTTTATTGAATCATTCGATTCAACTGTCCAGGATTGGCTCTGGGGCATCGGCTGGGCGGTAACAGTATTTCTAATTGGTTTTTATTTTTTCTTCAAGGGTGAAGGTAAATATGGCCGAGATTGATGATCGAACGGTTGTAGTTGAAGATATACATGTTTTTTATCGAATCCGAACAAAAAACAAAAGCAAACAAATTGCTGCA
>WLEH01000073.1 GCA_009704345.1 Actinomycetota bacterium
ATTACACAGCCCTGAGAAGCATACACACAAAGGCAGAGGATTTATTTGCACTCAAATCAGTAAACAACTAACCCCCCACCCCGCAGGAGCGACCGAAGCCGGAGCGATACCGGCGCGGGGTGCAAACTTTAACAACTAAACAGAGAAGCTATGAAAACGCCTGAACAACTCTACACAGAAATACACAGAAACAAACACATTGAAGACCCGCGCAGCTTTGCCGAGTATATGGCATATAGCCCTGAAGCTAAAATAAGCCACCAAGAACGCGACAAATGGCATGAAGTGGTCTTGATGATAGACGAAGATTGGGAAGAAATGACTGGAGGCATGGAAACGGCAGAAATAAGCAGCCATTCAGATGCAGATGCAGGATTATAAAAAACAGCATGACCCACCCCGAAAAAACCTCAAAGATTCTCCGGCTTTTGGCTGACGGCCTAAGCATTGAAACCGTCGCGTTAATGGTCGGGGTATCTGAGAGGTTTGTTAAACACGTTCAATCAAATTCAAAACACATGAAAAAGCACATCACGATTACAACACAGGGAATAAAGGGCGGCAATACCAAGACACAAAATGTTGGATATGCCATTATTGAACTTCGCCACGACCAAGACAGAATAACTGTCGATGACTTTCAAGGTAGCGGACAAACGTACAGAAAAAGGGAGCTTCAAAAGATTGAAGTCATACAAAACGGAGAGGTTCTTTTTGAGGGAAACAAATATGAACTGTTTGAAATACTAAAAGCAGCCAAAGCCACACAGCCATGACCGAATCACTATTCAGAGCCTTAAACCACAAAATGTTCCACATTTTACTTGAGGACACAGAAAGGACGTTCAATATCAATATGCACACCTTTGAGTGTTTCGCCCTGTCCGAAGAGGAGGCAATCGGGAAAATGTACAAACAGCGCCCTGAGTTCAGGCGCAGGGAAATAATTTCAATCACTCAAAATTAACAGCTATGAAAACACGAATCACCTTTTCCGAATCCTTAGCAGCTCATAAAAATGTTCGCCTAAAGAAAGGCGACAAACTACTGACCGCAGCAGGGAATATTGAAACATTTGAGCGGATAAACTCAAATGAAAACGAAACTTAACAACACCACCGACCCGCAGCATGACGCAAAAACGCCTGTCAGCGAATGGCGAATGTTTGAAGCAACAGTAACCCTTAACGACGGCTCCAAAAGAACTTTTATTAGCAGCACACTTGGAGGCGAAGAAGAGGCGAAAAATGCAGCAATAAACAATGATTGGATTAGTCCACCCGTTTCTGCTGTTATCGATTTCCGCTAACGGTTTCGGGCTTTGCGTTCCGCGGGGCTTGATAGCACAACACTTGATTTGAAAAACTTAATTTTAATAAAATGGAAAATGTAAATTTGAAAAACGCCCCGCTTTCTGACGAAAACAATGTGTTAGGCGTAGTTTATCTTGTAATAAAATACAATAACGCAGAAGATCTTTGTTATGATGTTGTTAAGATATTTCAAAATAGGAGTAATGCTGAAATGTTTATCGAAGAAATGAAAGCAAAATGCAAGGATGATATTTCGTTTCAATACAAACACTTTTATTTTGGAATAGAAGAAATGAATGTCTGTTAAATTACGCATAACTACCAGCTTTGCGAAAGTTTATGCACTTCAATCAGTTCAACCATCTGAAATCAAATAACCAAACTTAAAACACAGCAATGAGAACGATTTACACATATTACAAAAATTCAAACACTGGACAACTCATAAAAGAGCAGCGATTTGAGGATATTTCTTTCGTTTGCCCTGTTTTTCAATACGACTGCAACGGGAAACAAATTAACCCCGTTGATTTAGCTGGGTTTGTCCGAATTTCAGAGCAAAAATTCATCAGAGAATGCAGATATAAAAAAGCAAACCCATGAGGACGAACCCAACACCACGAAGACTGCTGCCTCACCGACTTGTTGAGGAGAGTCTATTTTTTGAACTCTACAAGGTCAACCAAAAGATAGGTAGATTGACAGGCAAATACAAGTACACAAAGGACAAAGCCAAAAACCAAAACCCATGAGTTACACAAGGCAAGACTGGCGAAAGTTCCACTATGGAAGCGAACAGCAGAAAAAGAAGATTGAAGACTGGACTCTGATAAGTAAATCCGGCAACACCTACGCCGAAGGAAGCTATCAATACTGCGCGATGATACGGAGGCAAATGGAGACGGCAAACCACCAACTATTGCATCCATCCTACAAATTATCCATTATCCCAACACACAAGCTGAAAAAACTTGCGAAATAATTTGCAAGTAAACAAAATAAGACTTTAATTTGAACCCGTAAACAACTCACAACCATGAAAAAACTTAACACGATTGTCTTGTTATCCTTTTTAGCAATAAGCCTATTCTCCTGCACCGATGCAGGAACATTGGTGAAAGTGGACGAAGGGAACAATGATGAAATAGAGGTATTAAAATACTTCTATTCAGATGGAGCGTACGTTTATGTTGCTCGCTTCAAAGACACTCCTAATGTAGTCTCAACCACTTGGAACGAAGTTCATGGAAAAACAACAGTCCGAATAGGGAATGTTGTAATATTTGAAAACGACAGCGTTCAAGTTTTACTTAAAAATCAAGACACACAACCATGAGAAACCTCGTAATAACAGCGGAGACTTGGACAGGGCAGAAGTTATACTGGACTGGATTTGGCTTCGGAGACAACCCGAAGGAAGACGTAAACCACCGGGATTTTGGCCGCGCAATAGAACACGCGGATAGAAACATCAAATCTCTCAACTTAGTTGAGATTGACCACTTCGATGGGAGCGCGGAGATACTGAAATCTGAGGAACTAATTGGTAACGCATAACAACCACCACCATGACAAAACAGGAAATTATTGAACGCTGCATTGCGGCGTATAGCGAGGCGATTGAGGTGTGTGGGAAACTTGAGTTTGACAAGGCTCTAAATTGGTTGGATAAAAAAGAACTTGATTTTGGGGTCTGTCACTTTGTTCTCAAGCGCCTTGGTTTGCGGATTGATTACAAAGATTGGGTAGATAGACACGAGGGTAGTGATAATTATTGGGCAATAATACCAAGATATTGCGATACCCACGACGAGCTAATACAATCACTTCAAACCCGCATCGAAATACTCAAAAAAGAACTTTCAATCCCCGAACAAAATGAGACTGCTACAAAGAACCCACGAACCTGATGCCCGATACTTTTTCGAGGGCAAGAGAATTGACAACCAATGCTTCCGCAATCTGCTACACCTTGCCGTTCAGAATGATGTTGAGCCGCAGGATGTTGTTGACGGGGGAAACTTGACAACGACCCTGTGGGACATTACCCACTTGCCATCTGAAAAAATCAAACAAGCAATATTCTCCCATGCGAAACATTAAGCCATCAACTCGGGATAAGTACGACCTCCTTTGGTTTGCGCTATTGGCAGCGGGGTCATTTGCTTACGTTTACTTTTGTTTAATCTGAGCTAATTGAAATACAAATGGAAAAAGTAATTAGAGACGGAAAAGTCGCCGTGCTTGTCTCACACGGATCTGGTGCAGGTTGGTATTCTTGGAACGGGAAACATCAAGAATTGTTATTCCATCCAAAGATTGTTGAACTTGTTGAGCAAAATAAGCATTCAGAAATTACCGAACAATTATGCCAAGAATTGCTTGGAACTGACGAGTATATTTGCGTATTAGGTGTCGATGGTTTATTAATTCATTGGTTACCAATTGGAACGGCTTTCGAGATTGAAGAATACCATGGTGATGAAAGTTTACGAACTATTGCTGATTTGGTGCTTGTCGCTTAGCATTAGCATAATAACAGTATTTGGACACAAGTACATCATTTACAACAAATAAAAACCCAAACCCATGAGAATCTTCAAGAAACAACAACCGAAAGTTGAAAAGCCGAAAATCCGTGCGACATTGGCATATCCCGGAGGCAATCCGTCTGAAATCCATCAGGCATTAGTAGAACTCAAACAATCCCTATTGGGAACGTCCGCACCTCTATTAAAAACGCCATGAGGATTGTATTTTTTTATCTCAGAATCTTTGCGTTATCTTTGGTGCAAATCATAACAAGAACAAAATGAGTATCGTACAGTTACAACCCCACGAGTTCCCGCTAATGCTTGCGGGAAACCCAGTTCATCCCTCGTATGAGGTAGAACCGAGAACGGAAGAAAAGAAGCGCAGATTCTCAGCTAACCGCGATGCGGTGGCCAAGGAACTTGATACCGTACTTACGTTAATATTCCAATTTGAACACCGCTTCTACGAAGCCTTGTGTCTTGGGAACGATTCGTATGAGGCTTGCTACAAACTGTTTTTAGCAGAGTGGAACGGGAACTTCAATCAAAAGCTAACGTCCTTGAGGCTGAAGTTTTGGAAGGTCAACCCGAAGTACTTTGCGGAAACCTACAAACCGATTGAAAACGTAAACAACAAATAACCCGCACCCATGAACACACTTGGATTCATAATTCTAACAACCGCACTTAGCTTTGCGGTAATCTTTATCTCATTCTACGCTTCGCACGTAAACAGGCAATTGAAGCGCCTGAATGGACACTTGTCTGCGTACAAGCAGAACTTGGAGAACCACCGAAGGGTTCACGCAATCTTGGCTTCCGAAAGGGATGCGAAAGAGAACCTTGCAACCGAATTGCAAACGCGAAACGCTGAGTTGAAACAGGACATTTCACGCTTACAAGGAGAGATTGAAGCAGTGCATTTGATGTACAAGCCGAAGCGAGGAAAGGATGGGAAGTTTGTAAAGAAGCAAGATAAATGAGAACGCTCGCGTTTATATTACTAACATTAACTAACTTATCCGCCCAAGAATCTACATGGTGGCACATTGGTTTGAATGTTCGGCTGAACACAACTTTTGACCCACCAGTAGCTTCTACGGGAGGATGCCTTTCAACAATTGAGGGAGTTGCTTCCGTAAGTAACTCAGCGGGGGCATTCCTGTTCGCCACCGATGGGGTAAATGTTTACGATAGAAACTGTAACCTAATGCCAAATGGAACGGGGCTTCTTGGCGGAACGTCCTCAACTCAGAGCGCAATCATTGTGCAGAATCCTGCCAACGCAAACATTTACTACATTTTCACGGTTGCTCAAGATGCAGGGGCGAATGGGGTAAGATACTCGGAAGTGAACATGGCTTTGAACGGGGGATTTGGAAACGTAACGACAAACAAAAATATACCCTTGACCCCGTTCCCAATGAGCGAGAAACTAACGAGCGTTAGGCACTGCAATAATGTTGACGTTTGGGTGGTATCAAAGCGATGGAATGATAACGGTTTCAGAGCATGGCTTGTAAGCGCAACAGGAGTTGACCCCGTTCCAGTAATATCCGCGGCTGGGTACGTTCCGTCAACGGTAGTACAAAGTTCTTTCGGGCAACTAAAAGCAAGTCCTGATGGAAGGAAGTTGGCGGCGGCATACTACGGTACACCCCCCAACACAGGCGGACACCGATTGGAAATACACGACTTTGATAACGCTACGGGGATTGTTTCGGGGGTAACGTCAGTTCCAATTAACCTTGCTTACGGCTGCGAATGGAGTCCGAACGGAGAACTTGTTTACGTAAGTACGAACAATGGCAACCTATTCCAACGTAACATTTGTACCAACGTTACCACTCAGATTGCTTCCGTTGGGAGTTTCTTAGGCTCGCTTCAGCTAACCCAACAAGGCAGGATACTTGCTTCACGCGGAACGGCAGCGAAACTTGGGTGCATAACGCAACCAAATAATTCAGGAATTGCTTGCGCGTATAATGATAATTACGTAGTATTGCCAAGTGCAGGAAGGATGGGTTTGCCCAACTTCGCTCCGTATTACTTTCGCCCACCAACACCAATGTTTACGGCAACACAGGTATCTTGCGGAACGTTTCAGTTCAACCCTCCGCCGCACCAAACAACCGTATGCAATCCTTTGCCTTCTCCAACTTACGAATGGGAGTATTTGAACACGATAAATGCATCCACAAATCCGATG
>WLEH01000074.1 GCA_009704345.1 Actinomycetota bacterium
AACTTTCTTTGTGTGTGGCGATAACTTACGCAAAGGTGCTGCGCTTAACACCGCACAAATTGCAGAGTTAGTAGCAAAAGAATTTAATTAGTCTTTCCAGCTAAAAACTTTTGCGCAGTGGCAACTGCAGTTTCAGCATCCACAACTGTAATCACAAACGACCTACCATTGTTTTTGATGATCCGAATTGCTGGACCACTTTTAATGATGTGACCCCAACCAACTCTTGGGTTATATCTGAATCCATATCCCCAGATCCAACCCTTTACGTTATATAACTGCACGTCTTTAATTTGATGCCAGCGCCATTTCCGCAGCGGTCGACGATGCAGTCGTGGTTGCCAAGCAATGTAATCACCATCAATCACAACTCGATTAGCAGATAACACCACTGTGAATGCCAACAACTGCGAAGCCAGGATTAAGACAATTCCTGCTGCAATAGCTTCTTGGTCAATTGAGTCCGAACCGATTCCAGCAGTCGCAATAAAAAATACACCAGCGACCAATGAGCTAAGGATCAATAAATTACCCAGCACGAATTGCAGATCAGATTGCATGCCACCTTCCCAACGTGAAACAGATGCTGGTCGTCTGACAGTTCCGTGCTGTGCCATTTTTCTCCTTAATTCTGGTCGGGGTAACAGGAGTTGAACCTGCGACCTCGTCGTCCCGAACGACGCGCGCTACCAAGCTGCGCCACACCCCGAGAACTAGAAAAGTCTAGTCGGAGGCAATGCACTACTCCCTTAGTAATTACCTAACAAATACTGCAATGCGCCTATCTAGGCGGATTTATGGTGCGCACAAAGTAGTCTTGCCCCGTGCTTGATCCCAAATTACTTCGCGATACCCCAGAAGTTGTTATCGCCTCACAGCGCGCTCGCGGTGCTGATGAGTCGCTGATTTCAGCTTGGCAGAGCGCTGATAGCAATTGGCGAAACTTAAATACTAAATACGACTCACTCCGCGCTGAGCAGAAAAACTTAAGCAAATCAATTGGGCCACTGCAAGGGAAGTTAAAGAGTGGCGATAACTCAGTTCAGGGTGAACTTGATGCATTGATGCAAAAAGCTAGTGCAATGGCTGATGAACTAAATCAGATTGCTGCGGCTCGAGATACCGCTGAAGCGGAAACAGTTCGCATCATGTCTAGTTTTGCCAACATTGTTGATACAGCGGCACCAATTGGTGGTGAAGAAGATTTCAAAGTGATCGAAACAGTTGGAAAGCCACGTGATTTCAAAGCAGAAGGATTTACGCCAAAAGACCATATTGAGTTAGGTGAAATTCTTGGTGCTATTGATATTGAGCGCGGTGCCAAAGTTTCTGGTTCTAGGTTTTACTACTTAACTGGTGTTGGCGCGCTGCTTGAGATGGCGCTAGTGCGAATGGCAATGGAATTTGCAACTAAAGCTGGATTTACTGCAGTTATTCCGCCATCCCTGGTTCGACCACAAGCCATGGAAGGAACTGGCTTTTTAGGTCAAGCCGCTGTTGATGTTTATCACTTATCAGCTGATGATTTATATTTAGTTGGTACTAGTGAAGTGCCACTAGCTGCTTATCACATGGATGAAATTTTAGATGGTAGAGATTTGCCACTTCGCTATGCTGGATTTTCACCTTGCTTTAGACGAGAAGCTGGCTCACACGGTAAAGATACCAAGGGAATTATTCGAGTTCATTGGTTTGATAAAGTTGAATTGTTTTCATTCTGCGATCCAAAAGATGCTGCTAGTGAGCATGAAAAGTTTTTAGCATTTGAAAAAGAGTTTTTATCAGCGCTGGAACTGCCATTTCGGGTGCTAGATATTGCAACTGGTGATTTAGGAATGAGCGCAATTAGGAAATTTGATTGTGAAGCTTGGATTCCAACGCAAGACACCTATCGTGAAGTTACTTCAACCAGCAATTGCACCACGTTTCAGTCACGAAGATTACGAATCCGATCAAAAGTCTCTGATTCTGCTGAATATGTTGCAACCTTAAATGGCACGCTGATGGCATCAACTAGAACTATTGTGGCAATTTTGGAAAATCACCAACAAGCAGATGGCTCAGTAAAGATTCCAAAAGCATTAGTCCCTCATTTGGGTATGGAAGTGCTAACTCCAGTTGCTAAGCGAATATGACAATTAAACTATTTGCTACTGATTTAGATGGCACACTGCTACGCCCAGATCACACCGTTAGTGATTTCACCAGAGACACAATTCGCCGAGCAGTTGATGCTGGCATCAAAGTCGTGTTTGCAACTGGTCGACCAACTAGATGGTTGCCACCAGTTGTTGAAGAAACTATGCATTCGGATTTAATCATTGCTGCCAATGGCAGTTTAATCATTGATGCGGTTAGTCGAGATGTAGTTGATATTTGGGAAATTGAAAAGGATATCGCCAAAGAGACCACTGAATTACTAAGAGCGCTAGTGCCAGGTGCGCTTTTTGCATTCGAAGTATTACTTAATGGTGAGGATAAATGGTCTCATTTGGAAGGATATCGGCGCGAAGTAGGTTTTGAAGAGCGACTGCGTGATCCAAAATCTTCAGTCTATAAACCAATTGAAGAATGGTTAACGCATCCAGAGCCAATCGTAAAAATTCTATTACGGGTAAGAAATCCAAAATTACATGTCGATGAGCAAATTTCATTGATTGAAGATGAGCTAAGCGATTTAGTTGAAGTAACCACAACTGGCAGTCACGATTTTTTAATTGAGATGTCACCGCGTGGCATAAATAAGGGATCCACCTTGGCCAAACTGGCAGTATCAATGGGATTAGCTGCCAACGAAGTTGCCGCTGTCGGCGATATGCCAAACGATATATCCATGTTGGAGTGGGTTGGATTATCAGCAACTATTTCAGGTGGACATCCAGCTGCCGCTGCCATCGCCGATCGCGTCATTCCCCCACCGAGCGAAGATGGTGTCGCCTACTGGCTCAGCGAGATTTTGGCAGCTCAGGCAGAATAAGACTCTATTAAGGAGTTCAAATGGGCCAAAAAGTAGCAATTATTGAAGGTATGACCTGTGGTCATTGTGAAAGTGCCGTAACTAAAAGTTTAACTGGGCTCAATCTGACAAATATTTCAGTTAGTTCAGCTGAGGGCAAAGCAGTTTTTGCAGGCGATGTGACTGAAGCTGCGTTAGCAGCGGCAATAAATGATGCTGGTTATAAATTAGTTTCACTCTCAAATGAGTAAGACTTTTGAAGTAGAGGTTGCCGTTGGCGGGATGACCTGTACCGCCTGTGCTAACCGAGTTGAAAAGCAATTAAACAAAATTCCTGGTGTCAAAGCGTATGTAGATTTTGCAACTGAAACTGCTCATGTGAATTCAGAGCAGCAAATTGATCTGGCAACTATTGCTGAAGTAATTAACACAACTGGGTATGAGGCGTTGATAAATACTGAGGCTCAGACGGAAACTGCAAAACTAAAGAATCGCGTAGTTGTTTCAGCAGTTTTGAGCGCAGTCATTGCAGTGCTTTCTATGATGCCTAGTACTCAGTTTAACTATTGGCAATGGTTAGTTTTTGTAATGGCTACCCCAGTAGTTTTTTGGGGTGCGCTACCACTTCATAAAGCTGCTTATGCCAATCTAAAGCACCGAACTGCAACCATGGACACTTTAGTATCACTTGGTGTTCTTGTCTCATATTTTTGGAGTGCTTGGCAAGTAGTTATCGGCGGCGCAGGTGATGCTAGTTACCGCATGATGTTTGAGTTGTTTAGCTCTGGCCATAAGATGCCAGAGATATATTTTGAAGTTGCAGCTGTAGTGCCAACAGTAGTTTTGTTTGGTCGCTGGCTTGAAGTGAAAGCACGTCGAAGTGCTACCGATGCTGTTAAAGCATTGTTGGCAACTGTCCCGGAAAAGACTTTAGTTAGAAGAGATGGTACTGAATTAGAAATAAAGACCAGTGAAGTCAAAGTTAACGACTTAGTTGTAGTCCGATCTGGTGAAAGATTTCCGGTTGATGGTGTGGTTGTTGAAGGTATTGGATCTATTGATGCGGCGGCAATTACTGGCGAATCATTGCCAATAGAGGTAGCTATTGGCGATCAGATTGCTGCCGGATGTGTAAATTTGGCTTCAGTAATTGTGATTGAGGCAAACTCAACTGGAGATTCCAGTCGTATTGCATTGATGGCGAAATTGGTAAAAGAAGCAACTAGTCAGAAAACTAAAATTGCTCAATTGACTGATCGGATTTCTTCCGTTTTTGTGCCAAGCATTATTTTGCTTGCAATTGGAACATTCTTGGCTTGGTATTTCACCACTGGCAATACTCAAGCTGCCATCACCGCCGCAGTCGCAGTTCTAGTAATCGCATGTCCTTGTGCGCTGGGTATTGCGGTGCCAATTAGTTTGGTGGTTGCCGCATCGGTTGGTGCTAAAGCCGGTGCCATTATTCGCAATCCAGACTCGCTAAATCAATTAGCAGATCTATCTGCAGTAGTTCTTGATAAAACTGGCACTTTAACCAGTAATCAAATGGTGGTAACTGATGTAGTTGCGATTGGCATGAATAGTCCGCAGGAAGTTTTAGCGGTGGCCGCTGCGGTTGAGCGCGGTAGTACCCATCCAATTGCGAGGGCAATTGCAGGGAGTGACACTTCAATGTCAGCTAGCAATATCAATGAAACTCCAGGTATTGGTATTCGCGGTATTGTCAAAGAAACTGAAGTATTTGTGGGAAATCCTATTAAAGCTGAACTTGCCATGAGTGAAGATTTAATTGCTGGGTATGAAAAACTAAAGGCGCAAGGAGTCGTTGTTGCAGTTAGTTGGGGTGGCTATCTGAACGGTTTTATTGTGATAGCTGATTCACTAAGACCAACTTCAGCTGCCGCAGTTGCTGAACTCAAGGATTTGAATCTAAAAACTATTCTGCTTTCTGGCGATAGTGAGACTGCGGTAACAGCGATTGCTAACTCACTAAATTTAGATGAAGCTCGCTGGGGGGTAAGTCCAGAACAGAAATTTGATGCCATTACTGAATTGCGCAAAAGTGAAGTTGTTGCAATGGTTGGCGATGGCATTAATGACACGGCCGCAATTGCTAATGCCGATATTGGTATCGCAATGGGAACTGGCACTCATGCTGCCCAATCTGCATCCGATTTAACCATTATTGGGGATGATCCCAAACTAATTCCATTTGCCATTCGATTAGCGCATCGAACTCGAAGAACAATTCGACAGAACCTATTTTGGGCGTTTATCTATAACTTGATATTGATTCCAGTTGCTGCCGCGGGATATTTAAATCCAGTTCTAGCAGGCTCAGCAATGGCATTTTCTAGCATCACCGTAGTGATTAATTCACTGCGAATGCGCAAATTCGCTTAGTAATCACCTATTCGAATTTGATCTAGCCAAGTTTCAGCTTCTCGATGCTCAGCATCAGTTGTACCAGGTTTTGTAACTGTTGCCACGTTGTCATGTCTTGGATAGCTACCTAAGAATCTGACATCCGCACAAACTCGATGCAATCCCATTAGTGCTTCACCAACTCGCGCTTCGTTAACGTGGCCAATTAGATCTACTGAAAATGTGTAATCTCCCATTGACTTCTTTGTTGGTCTGGATTCAATTCGAGATAGATCAACACCACGAACTGCAAAC
Source organism: Actinomycetota bacterium (assembly GCA_009704345.1). Taxonomy (GTDB): domain Bacteria; phylum Actinomycetota; class Actinomycetes; order S36-B12; family UBA5976; genus AcAMD-5. The sequence continues at coordinate 5,636 of WLEH01000074.1, forward strand.
TCAGTTAAGATCTCAAGTAGTGCACCAGGATGATTTTCTTTCATATAAAGCACAAGTGAAGTTTTATCTGCCCCAGTTGCTGGATTAGGCTTCCCTGGTTTTGCAACTGAAATGAATCTAGTAGTTGCTTCGCGATTATCGCCAATGTCATCAATCAACACTCTTAAGTTATGAATTTCAGCGGCTCTGCCAGATGCAATTACCGCATCAATTCGTCCCTCGCCTGCCGCAAGCAATGCTGCAGCTTCAGCAGTTGAAGTTGCTGGCAGAACATTGGCGGCAGGCAGATGTTTGGCCAACCACTCTCGGCACTGTGCATGCGCGTGCGGATGAGTTGCTACTTGTCTTATCTGGTCTAGTTGGATTTGATTGCGAGTGAGCAGTGCAAATCGCA
>WLEH01000075.1 GCA_009704345.1 Actinomycetota bacterium
TCTCGTTCTCAATTCGCGCGAGATCGAGCACGAGTGCTGCACTCGCTATCACTGCGTCGATTGGCAAATAAAACCCAAGTGCTAACTGCCGCTCAACATGATTTCCCTCGTTCCCGCCTTACCCATACGCTTGAAGTCGCACAGATCGCCCGCGAATTAGGACATGCGTTAGGGGCAGATCCGGATCTAACTGAAACAGCAGCATTAACGCATGATGTTGGTCATCCACCCTTTGGTCACAATGGTGAATCGGCACTGGATGAATTAGCGGCGAGCATTGGTGGGTTTGAAGGGAATGCGCAGACATTTCGAGTGTTAACAAGACTAGAAACAAAAGTTATGGATGACCGACGCAGTTATGGTTTGAACTTAACTCGAGCAACTTTAGATGCTGCTAGTAAATATCCATGGTTTAAAGAACCTGAAAATGTCAAATATGGCGCATACGAAGCAGATGGTGAGTTGTTTAATTGGGTGCGTAGAGCAAATAACACCAGATCAGTGTGCTTTGAAGCGCAAGTTATGGATTTTGCTGATGATGTGGCGTATTCGGTGCATGATGTGGAAGATGCGATTCATGCCGGCCATATTGATCTAAATCTCTTGCACGATAGTGATGAACAGAAGTTAATTGTTGATGAGTGCATTGCAAGATATCTACCTAATGCCAGTGATCAAGAGTTATTAGCTGCGTTAAACCGGATTTTGAATTTAGCCCAATGGCCAGCTAATTTCGATAGTTCTAGAAAAGCTGTTACCCAACTTAAAGCAATCACCTCAACGCTGATTGGCCGCTTTGTTGGTGCAGCAGAGTTGGCAACAACAGCGGCGCATGGCAATCAGATCTCACGCTATGGCGGGGATTTGATTGTGCCGGCAGATATTCGGGCCGAAGTTGCGGTGCTAAAAACATTAGCGGTGGCATACGTGATGCAACGAGCCGCAATGGCAAAGCAGTATGCCCAACAGCGAGAGCTGCTCGCAGAACTGTTTACCGCCCTAAAGCAGCAGGCCCCAACTGCGCTAGATGCCATCCACCAAGAGGCGTTTTCCGTTGCCAACAGCGATTCTGAGCGCACTCGCGTGATTGTGGACCAGATCGCCAATCTGACCGACATTACGGCAGTTCAGTGGCACCAGCGGCTGTGTAAGTAGCCGGCAAGAGATTTGGCCCCCGCCTAGACTTAACCCATGGCCGGACGAATACATGATGAAGATGTGGCGGCCGTCCGTGACCGCTCCCGAATCGATGAAGTAGTTCGCGACTATGTCACGCTAAAACCAGCTGGCGGCGGCAGCCTTAAAGGCATCTGTCCGTTCCATGATGAAAAGAGTCCATCTTTTCACGTCACACCAAGCAAAGGATTGTGGTTCTGCTTTGGTTGTAACGAAGGTGGCGACACGGTTAATTTTCTGCAAAAAGTCGACCACTTAAGCTTCACCGAAGCGATTGAAAAATTAGCTGGCAAATTAGGAATGAGCCTGCGTTATGTGGCATCCGGAAACAACACCGCAAAGCCAGTAGGTAATCGAACTAGGTTAATTGAAGCTAATCGGCTAGCAGAACAGTTCTACCAAGCACAGCTAGGCACCAAGGCAGCTGAAATTGGTCGAGAGTTTCTGCAATCACGCGGCTTTGATAAAGCTGCCGCAACTAAATTTGGCGTTGGTTATGCGCCAGATGAGTGGAGTTCACTAACTGAACATCTGCGCGCCAGCGGATTTACCGACGATGAATTAAAAACTGCAGGATTAGCAATTGATGGCCAACGCGGAATTTACGATCGTTTTCGTGGCAGATTGATCTGGCCAATTCGTGACTCTTCTGGTGACACAATTGGATTTGGTGCTCGCAAACTTAAAGATAATGATGATGGGCCAAAGTATTTAAATACGCCCGAGACTCCTCTCTATAAAAAGAGTCAGGTGCTATATGGCATTGATTTAGCTAGAAAAGAAATTGCACGGCGCCGTCAAGCGGTAATTGTTGAGGGCTATACCGATGTGATGGCAGCACATTTAAGTGGCGTTGAAACTGCCGTTGCTACATGCGGCACCGCATTTGGCGAAGATCATGTTCGGATTTTGCGCAGATTGTTGATGGATCAAGAAGAGTTACGCGGTGAAGTAATTTTCACCTTTGATGGTGATGCAGCTGGCCAGAAAGCAGCGCTGAAAGCATTCGAATTAGATGCGCAGATCACTAGCCAAACTTTTGTTGCAATTGAACCAACTGGACTTGATCCATGCGATCTGCGATTACAGCATGGACCTGAAGCAGTGCGAGAGTTAGTGGCTCGGCGCATTCCGCTATTTGAGTTTGCCATTAAATCCAACATCGCGCAGTATCCGATCCAATCTCCAGAAGGTCGAGTTGCCGCAACTAGATCAGTAGCCCCATTGATTGCTGGAATAAAGGATCCTGCGCTTCGGCCAGAATATTTAAGGCTAACTGCTGGCTGGATTGGCGTAGAGCCAGCAGCATTAAAGGATGCGATTGGGAAAAAAGCCAAAGCAGCAACTGAAGACAAGCTGCCAAGCGTCGATTTGTTGGATCCAGTGGTTCGAGTAGAGCGAGAAGCGCTGAAGTTGGCATTACAGCATCGAGAATTACTGCCAGATTGGTTTGCCGCATTAGAGCAAAGTTCGTTCTCCGCAGCTCAACATCAAGCTGTTTTCTTGGCAATTATGAATGCCAGCACAGCTGCCGATTTAGTTGCGCAAGTGCTTAGTGCTGCGACAGAGCCAGAGATTGAAAATCTAATTCGAGCCCTGCTAGTTGAGCCAATTCAATCAAGTGAAGAGCAACTTGATCGTTATGCCAAAGCAGTTTATGCCCGAGTGATGGAGTTAGATGCCACTCGACAAATAGCTGATTTAAAGCGCACATTGCAGCGCTTAAATCCGGTTGATGAGCAAGCGCAATATGACAAAATGTTTGCTGAATTAGTGGCTCTTGAGCAGCACCGTCGCACTCTTAGAGAACAGGCGATGGGTATCTAGTGCGCTTAGGTCGACGTAATCAGATTGCAGCAAAGTATCAATCACTGGCTCCAGACCAAAACATTTTAAGTTATGCCGAAACTCAGGTTGGCCCAGTGGTTGCAACTGAGATAGGAATTATTAGCGCTAGTTTTAATATTAATTGGTATGACATGTTTCAAGCTAGCTTTAATCCACCAGAATTGAGTATTAGTTATCACAGCGTACTGGGAAACAAAACTTTACTGCTGCAGCTAGATTCGCGATCAACAGAAAATGAATTTGCGAATTTGATTAGAGCAAAGATCACCACTAATGTGATCGCACAGACCAAAGTTGAATATGAGTCGAATTTATTTGTGACTTTTTCCGCTAGGAGAAAGAGTGAAACTGAAATCAAATTTGTGGTGTCCGCTGACCCTGGAATTGTGGTAACCAGTGAGCAGTTTCAGTTGTGGGCGAAGCAGCAGTTAGCTCAATTTAAAGAAACGTTTGGATTTCAATAGTTTCTAATTGCAACACAAACATTATGGCCGCCAAAGCCAAATGAGTTGTTAAGTGCCAAAATTTCAGATTTTGTAATGGCGCGATGAGAATCTCTTACAACATCTAACTCAACTTTTGGATCAAAGTCAGTAATGTTGATTGTGCGGGGAATTTGCTTATTAACAATGCTTAAAATAGTAAGAATGGACTCAATTGCGCCAGCACCACCTAACGTGTGACCAATTGAAGATTTGGGCGCGGTAACTGCAATTTGATCGGTATGGGCACCAAATGCTCGCCTTACTGCTGCCGCTTCTGCGATATCTCCTAGCGGAGTTGAAGTAGCGTGTGCATTGAGATGAAGCACATCAGTCATGCTGGCGTCAGCATCTGTGACTGCAGCGATCATGGCGCGGGCAGCGCCAGCACCTTCTGGATCAGGGGCGGCAATGTGGTGGGCATCTGAAGTCATGCCAAAACCAGCAATTTCCGCGTAAATATTTGCATTGCGAGCAACCGCATGGTCAAGTCGCTCTAGTACTAGCGCACCAGCACCTTCGCTCATCACAAACCCATCGCGCCCTAAGTCATATGGCCGCGACGCAGTAGCTGGATCATCATTGCGAGTAGACATAGCTCGCATTGCGGCAAAAGCTGCCATCGCCAATCTATTGATGACAGCTTCAGTGCCGCCAACAACGACCACATCGGCTCTGCCATCTCGAATCATCTGCGTACCCCAGGCAATTGCTTCAGCAGAGGTTGCGCACGCGGAAACGGGTGCATGCGCACCAGCTTGTGCGCCAATTTCTAATTCAATTAGTGCAGCTGCGGCATTTGGCATAATCATTGGCACCGTTAGCGGATTTACTCGATCTGGACCGCGTTCGGCCAAAATCTCCATTTGCTGCATCACAGTGGATAACCCACCAATGCCGGTGCCAAACGCAACACCTAACCTAATTGGATCAACTTCTGTTAACACTTTGGCGTCAGCAACTGCTTGCTTTGCCGCAATCACCGCAAATTGAGTAGAGCGATCCATTCGACGCGCTGCCACTTTATCTAATACGTTTGATAAGTCCGCATCAATTGCACCGGCAATACGCGAATTGATATCCGATGCCCAGTTTTCATGTAAAGCGCACACGCCCGAGCGTCCCGCTAGCACTGCTTGCCAAGTGCTGGCAACGTCAATACCTAACGGAGTAACCAGTCCTAAACCAGTAACGACAACTCGAGGGTGCGCGCTCATGAATTCTTTAATTAAGCGGACTTAACGATAAAGTTAACGGCATCGCCAACGGTACGCAGGTTCTTGACTTCCTCGTCAGGAATTTTAACGCCGAACTTATCTTCAGCGGCCATTACTACCTCAACCATTGACAGCGAATCAACCTCTAGATCGTCGGTGAACGACTTATCCATGGCAACTTGATCAGCAGCAACTCCGGCAACTTCATCCAAAATTACCGCCATCTCGCGCATTACTTCGTCAGCGTTCATTTACTTTCCATCCTTCTAGCTCAACTTTCGTTAAGCGATTGTTACGGCAGCGCCACTACTTGAGCAGCGTATGTGAGTCCCGCGCCAAAGCCTAAAAGCAAGGCTGGAGCGCCGGCTGGTGCTCTGCCCTCACTGCGAAGTGCATGCAGCGCGAGCGGAACGGTTGCGGCAGTTGTGTTACCGCTATCCCGGATATCTCTGGCCACCGCCACAGTATCTGGGAAATCTAATGCTTTCACAATGGCATCAGTAATTCGATTATTTGCCTGATGCGGTACGAAAGCAGCTAAATCTTTTGGCTCTAAACCAGCAGCAGTGATTGCGCGTTGAGCAACCCCAACCATCTCTGATACCGCCCAGCGAAATACTTGTTGGCCAGCCATCCGCAATGTTGGCGGTGCTGGTGCTTTACCGCTGCGAAAATCAAACCAAGTTGAAGTCATTGAAATTGCATCTGCTTGTGAACCATCAGAACCAAAAATAATTGGCCCAAAACCATTGAAGTCAGCTGGTCCTACCACCATCGCGCCAGCGCCATCACCAAAAATAAATGCACTACCGCGATCGGTGAAATCAAGGACATCAGTCATTCGTTCTGCACCAATAACTAACGCATATTCGACGCTACCAGATTTCACCATATCAGCGGCAGTGCTAAGTGCGTATACAAATCCAGCACAAGCTGCGCCAATATCAAATGCGCCAGGATCGGGAATACCTAACTTAGCTGCAACTGTTGGCGCAACCGCTGGAAATTGCACTGGGTTAGTTAACGTCGCAACTAGTACGACGCCAATTTGTTCGGGCTTAACGCCAGCATCTGCCATCGCTTCTGCTGCCGCCAACGCAGCCATTTCATCAAGAGTTTCGTGCTCGCTGGCAAATCGTCTGGTTTGAATTCCCGTTCGTTGTTGAATCCATTCGTCACTGGAATCAATTAGCGGCGCAATCTCATCGTTTGTTACTACTCGGAAAGGTCGATACGCGCCAATTCCCATGATGCGAGCA
>WLEH01000076.1 GCA_009704345.1 Actinomycetota bacterium
AATCCAGCATCGATTACTGCTTGTGCAAACTGGGCATTTTCAGACAAAAAGCCATAGCCTGGATGAATTGCATCGGCGCCACTTAATTTTGCAATTGAGATGATTTTTTCAATATCTAAGTAAGTTTCTTTTGCAGATTTACCTGTTAGTGAGTACGCCTCATCAGCTAAGCTGACATGCATACTGTTGCGATCGCCCTCAGAATAAACCGCAACGGTCTTTATCTGCTCGTCTTGGCATGCGCGAATCACTCGAACTGCTATCTCACCGCGATTAGCGATGAGCAGTTTTGAGATTTTCGTTGCCATGACTTCCTTTCCTGCAGAAGATTAAAACCCTAGTTGTTACTGCCCAGTTGCCACAGCTGGGTGTATTCATAACCGTGGCTGTTTATCAATTTTCGCAAGGTGTTTAAGGAGAGCCCAACAACTGCAGCGGGATCACCACTAACCTGTTCAATAAATGCCGCACCAAGACCATCTAAAGTGAAATTGCCAGCAACGTGCAACGGCTCTTTGGATGCTAAATAAGCTGAAATTTCAGTTTCACTCATCCCGCTAAATTGCACTATCGCTGAAGCCACCGCGCTATAACAAATACCAGTATTAGTATCAATTACAGCATGACCAGTGATTAATTCACCAAATTTACTTTGCATTCGACTTAACCGCTCTCGAGCAACCTCGGGATCGAGTGGTTTGCCATAAAGAGATCCATCAAACAAAAACATCGAATCTGCAGCAATCACTAGCGCATCAGAAACTTGTGCCGCAACTGCTTGTGCTTTAGCTTGCGCTAATTCAACTACTAATTCTGCTGGAGTTAATTCTGGCTTTGCCGCTTGAATTGCTTCTTCATCAACATGTGAAACTAGAACTTCAAACCTTAGGCCAGCATTGCGCATCAGCATGGCACGTGCTGGTGAAGCTGAAGCCAAGACTAATTTCATACTTACCTAACAAGAAAACTAGATGCCCATGATGATGGCAGTGGGCGACGGTGCGATAGCGCTGGATTGGCCCAATTTGAGTGTGTTGGTGAAGGTTTTCTAGGTGTTGCTGCTGCAATTGCAGTTAGCACCGCCATGACCGCAGCAATTTCATCAGCGCTGGCACTGCCACTTAGAACTTTTAAATTAACCTCATTCATAGTGGAATGTTTCCATGCTTACGAATTGGAGCTTGGTCGCGCTTGTTCTTAAGGGCACGTAGCGCCTTGACGATTTCACTTCTAGTTTCACTTGGCAAAATGATGCGATCGATGTAGCCACGCTCTGCTGCTACATATGGATTATCTAATGTATCTTCGTATTCGCGCAGTAGTTCGGCGCGCTTTGCGTCCTTATCATCTGCTGCCGCAATCTCTTTGCGATGAATAATGCTAACTGCACCTGATGCACCCATCACTGCAATTTGGCCGGTGGGCCAAGCAAAATTGATATCAGCTCGCAAGCTTTTTGCACCCATCACGACATAAGCGCCACCATACGCTTTTCGAGTAATAAGAGTTATTTTTGGCACAGTTGCTTCGGCATAGGCATAAATCAATTTAGCACCGCGTCGGATAATGCCATCCCATTCTTGATTGGTGCCTGGCAAAAAGCCAGGCACATCCACCAAGCTAACAACTGGGATATTGAAGGCATCGCAGGTGCGGACAAATCGAGCGGCTTTTTCGGAAGCATTGATGTCTAACGTGCCAGCAAATTGCATTGGTTGATTTGCCACAATGCCAACTGATTGGCCTTCAATTCGACCAAAACAAGTGACTATGTTTGGCGCAAAGTTTGGTTGAATTTCTAGAAAATCGCCATCGTCTAACAATGCTTCAATCAATTTGAACATGTCATATGGTTGATTTGATTCATCTGGAATCAACTGATTCAAAGCAAGATCTACATCAGTTGGTTCAAGTGTTGCCTCAGCATCAAAGCTTGGCGCTCGATCTAGATTGTTGCTTGGTAAATAGGAGAGAAGTGATTTTACGTAATTAAGAGCATCTGCTTCATCGGTTGCGCCGTAATGGGCAACTCCAGATTTAGTGGTGTGAGCAACTGCACCACCTAACTCTTCAAACCCAACATCTTCACCAGTTACGGTTTTGATGACATCCGGCCCGGTAATAAACATATGTGATGTTTCATTAACCATCACAACAAAGTCAGTTAGTGCGGGAGAATAAACCGCACCACCGGCACATGGACCCATGATTAACGAAATCTGCGGGATGACACCAGAAGCTAATACGTTGCGATAGAAAATTTCACCGTAGAGATCAAGCGAAGACACACCTTCTTGAATTCGTGCGCCGCCGCTATCTTGAATTCCAATAATTGGGCAACCATTTTTAATTGCCCAGTCCATTATCTTCACAATTTTTTCGCCCATTACTTCACCAAGTGAGCCACCAAAGATGGTGAAGTCTTGTGCGAAGATAGCAACCGGTCGACCATCAATAGTGCCGTAACCAGTTAGCACGCCATCGCCAAAAGGTCGATCATCATCTAAGCCAAAATTGCTGGAGCGATGTCTAACTAACTCATCAAGCTCAACAAATGAACCTTCATCAAGCAATTGCGCGATTCGCTCTCGAGCCGTCTGCTTCCCACGCTTATGTTGGCGTTCAATCGCCGCCGCAGTTGCCGAATGCATCGCGTGATCACGAAAGATCGCCAACTCCTCCAGCTTTCCGGCTGTGGACCTGGGATTATGGGAATCAGCGGTGTTCATCTGTCCTCCTGGGTTACCCAACTCGTACCCTAGCCGCGTGGCCGAGGTAATTAGTTCACATCGCCCCCTACTGATGGGTTTATTGGCGTCCCAGCCGACACTTGTAGCCGATCTGCGCTGGCTGGACCAGGTCGACTCAACTAACGCGTTATTAGTGAGTGATTTGTCTCAGCAAGCCGCTGGTGCTTGGTCAATTCGCATCGCAACCAACCAAACCGCTGGCCGTGGTCGACAGGGGCGTAGCTGGGAGAGCCCAATTGGTTCAGTGCCGATTTCAGTTGCCGTGCCGTTAAGTCATTTTGAATCAACACCGAGTTGGCTCAGCATGCTAACTGCCATTGCATTAAAGAATTCACTGCAAAAATATGTTTCAGAACCAATTCAAATCAAATGGCCAAACGATTGTTTATTTAGTTCTGGAAAATTTGCTGGGATATTAATTGAGCGAACAACTGATCACGCTGTAATTGGTATCGGAATTAATTTTTTTGCCGCACCAAGAATTGCATCTGCTACTCACCTTGGAGTTACTGATTACCTACCGGCGCTGGCTGATTTTTTGCTGAAGCTAGCTGACCTAATTGAGCTGGCCAGTGGGTTAACGGACGAGCAGGTGCGCGATTTAGTGACAGCTGAATTAAGTACTATTGGCCAACAAGTTGAAGTTCAACTAACCAGCAGTGAGCAACTAGTTGGAGTTGCCACTGGAATTACTGATCAAGGAGCATTAGTGATTGATACTAATCTTGGTTTAGTTGAAATTGTTGCTGGCGATGTAGTTCATTTAAGGCCTGCAAATGCATCCTAGAACTGATCTTCCTGCTGGCACATTAGTTGTTGGCGTACTTGGGGCAGGTCAGTTAGCGCGCATGATGGCAGAAGCTGCCAGCGCACTCGGTATTCAATTTAAAGTTTTTGCGCAATCAAGTTCAGAAAGCGCGGCGTTAGTTGTTGCAGATACCGTGGTGGGTGAATTAACTGATCTAGCTGCAGTGCTTAAGTTTGCCCAATCTGTGGATGTAATTACGTTGGACCACGAATTAGTTCCACCAGCAACTTTGACCCATCTAGCAACAAGTGGAATTAAGGTTTATCCAACCAGTAGCGCAATTGAGTTTGCGGCAGACAAGTCAGCAATGCGAACCAAACTTCAGCAATTAAATGCGCCAATGCCTAACTGGATTACGGCAACTGATTTTGTCGCTGCAAGTGAGTTTGCGGATAAAGTTGGGTACCCGTTGATTGCAAAATCACCGCGTGGCGGATATGACGGCCGCGGCGTGTGGGTAGTTAATGACGCTGATGAGTTAGCTCAGTTGAGCTATCCAGTTTTGCTGGAAGAAAAAGTGAAATTTCAGCGCGAATTATCAGCGCTAGTTGTTCGCTCACCTCATAATCAAGCGGTTGCTTATCCAATTGTGGAAACTGTGCAGCAAAATGGTATCTGCACTCAAGTATTAGCGCCCGCACCAGATTTAAATGATGAGCGAGCATCACAAGCGCAACAGTTGGCGCTGCTGATCGCGTCAGAATTAGATGTGATTGGGGTGCTTGCAGTTGAGTTATTTGATACTGGCAGTGGTGCGCTGTTAGTTAATGAACTCGCAATGCGACCACATAATTCTGGTCACTGGACCCAAGATGGGGCAGTGACATCACAATTTGAAAATCACCTTCGCGCCGTGCTGGATTTGCCGCTGGGGTCTCCAGCGATGACTGCGCCAAAAGTTGTCATGGGAAACATTCTTGGCGGCGAACATCATGACCTGCACCGCGGCTTGCTGCATTGTTTAGCCCGAGATCCAGAACTTAAGGTGCATCTGTATGGCAAAGCGGTTAAGCCCAATCGCAAAGTGGGTCATATCAATTTAGTTGGAACAGATCTCATTGACCTGCAACACCGCATCGCCCATGCCACCGATTTCTTGGCCGGTAAGATTGAGGAATAACAGAGAATGGAAACATGATGACCGCAGCTAAAGTTGCCGTGGTGATGGGCTCAGATTCAGATTGGCCTACCATGGAACCAGCTGTGCTAACGCTGCAAGAATTTGGTATCGCTGCAGATGTTGCTGTTATTTCTGCTCATCGAACGCCAACTCAGATGTTGGAATTTGCTGCCAGTGCAGTTGAATCTGGAATTCAAGTGATCATTGCTGGCGCTGGCGGTGCGGCACATTTGCCAGGCATGATTGCATCAGCAACAAGTTTGCCGGTAATTGGCGTGCCAGTAGCGCTATCGCAGCTTGATGGTCTGGATTCGTTATTGAGCGTGGTGCAGATGCCAGCTGGCATCCCAGTTGCCACAGTTGCGATTAACGGTGCAAAAAATGCTGGCCTATTAGCGCTTCGGATCTTAGCTAGCACTGATAAAGCGCTGCAGGCAAAGTTGGACAATTACCGAACTGAGTTAGCTGACTTAGTTGTCACCAAAAATAATGAATTGCAGCAAAAACTAAAGCAACAACTTAACCCATAATTTTTGAGATAACTAACGCTGCACTCTGCGCCAATTCTGCGGTGCCATCAATTACTAAATCCGCCTTTAGTGGTGGTTCGTAATTCTGTCCCATGCCAGTCATGTTCGGCAGATTACCAGCTTGTGCTTTGGCGTAAAGTCCTTTCGGATCTCGTTGGGCACAAATCTCAACGGGCGTATCAACAAATACCTCAATGAACTCACCTGTTGGGAATATCTCTTTCACAGCATCTCGGTCACTTCTAAATGGTGACACCAGTGAGACTAAAACGACCAAGCCAGCATCCACCATCAACTTAGCGACTTCACCTACGCGGCGAACATTCTCTGCTCGATCAGTTGCGGTAAAACCTAGATCCTTATTCAAGCCAGTTCGCACGTTATCGCCATCGAGCAGATAAGTGTGAACCCCAGCTGCATAAAGTCGGCGCTCTACTTCATTCGCCAAAGTTGATTTACCAGAGCCTGGCAGGCCAGTTAACCAAATTACTTTTGGTGTTTGAGCTTTTAGTCGACCGCGAGCTTCTTTGTTTATCTCAAACTCGTGTGGCACCACGTTAAATGAGCGACGCAGCACATGGTGCACCATGCCAGCAGCAACAGTGTGTTTAGTAACTCGATCTACCAACAGGAAACCACCGGTATCTCGCACATCACTGTAAAGATCCAGCGGAATTGGCTTCTCAGTTGCAATGGTG
>WLEH01000077.1 GCA_009704345.1 Actinomycetota bacterium
GCCAGCAACTGAAATTGCTGTTCTGATATCTTCGTTAGTTGCAATTGGCTGTAACTGCTTAATCCATTCACAATCAAATTGAGCCAACTTGTCAAAGTCCAGTAAGTGTTCGGCCAATAGATCATCTAAATTCAATAGCATTTCGACAAGTCGACCCGTGGAATAATCAAGTTGCGTTATCTCTAACTGGGTTTTGGCTAAAACCTTAAGTGCTAATTGCGCTCGGGCTGAGTCGGTCAACGTTTTGTGATCAGGCTCAATTCCCAATATTGCGCCATGGTCAATAAGTAACTGTCTGGCGAATGAATGATAAGTTGAAATTGTCGGCAATTGATCTTGAAATTCTTTACCTAGCTGCTTAGCAATTCGAGTGCGCAATTGACTAGCAGCTTTATTTGTAAAAGTGAGTCCCAGAATCTGTTCCGGTTGAACTTGTCCAGAGTTAACTAGATGAACTACTCGAGCACTCATTACGGTAGTTTTTCCTGTGCCCGCACCAGCAATAATTGCTAACGGCGATGACTCATACTTGGCCGCCGTTAGTTGCTCCTCACTTAACTTATCAAGACTAACTAGATCGCTCATGCGTTCACCTGATCCCCTTCTGGGACAGCTGGGCAAATATTGCGCACTTTGCAGTTTCGACAATGTGTCCCTGGTCGAGCAGGTAAATCCTCAGTAACAATTCGACCTTTAGCAGTTTCAATTTCGTCAACTAACCATTGGGCATCTCCTAACTCTGGTGCTACCTGCTCTACTACTTGATCTTTCGCATTACGAGCCCGAATCTGGATCAGCTTCGCGCTAACTGGAAGCTGCACTGGATTCATTTCATCACTAAGGCCGACGGCTAATTGATAGATCCCCAACTGGGAGTGTTCGGCCAAGTCGGCTTTTGTTGGTTTTACTGCGCCGGTCTTGAAATCAATGACTTCTAATTCGTCTTTTTCATTTTTCTGCAACAGATCAATTTTGCCAACCAACGTAACCGCTAGATCAGCGTGTAATACTTCAAAGGAGACTTCAGCACCGAGTGTTTCGTTGGTATTTTCACTAATCCAAACATGTAATGCGCTTACCATGCGTATTGCTTCAGCTAATTGCACCTTAGCTTGCCATGGCGCGTCAAATACTTCAGTTGGCCAAAGCTTAGTTAACTCTGCCACCGCCTGATCAGAAGTTAGCTTTTCAGCCACTATCTTCTGTGCGACAGCATGAATTGCAATGCCAATAACAGTGTTTGCAACCGGTTGATCCTTTATCCCGAGTTTACGTTCAAAGAACCATTGAGTTGGACAGCGGGTGATGCTTTCAAGCATTGAACCACTCACTCTTAGATCAGTTGAGGGACTCAGGAGGGGCTGATCAGACTGAGTTAAATCAGCAATAAACCACCATTGCGATGGTTGCGCTGGCATAAAGCGGATATCTGTTTGCTTTGCCAAATATCCCAGCCGATTTATCGCTGCACGCCGTAAGTTTTCTGATGCTGTTGAATCAATTGCAGTTGCTCGTAATTGTGCGATAAGACCACGGGCAGTTAGCAAAGTTGGTGGCGCTGTAGAAGTCACTGGAGGTAATTGATAATTAACTAACAATGAAGATGGTGCAGTGCCTTGATCCATCTTTGAGTCGACAACCGAAATCACTAATTTTTTACGAGCTGTGGTAACTGCTGCTGCTGCTAAACGGCGCTCTTCTGCAAGTCGAACTCGTTGTTCATCTGTGTCCCTTGGCAAAATGATTGATTCTCGAACATTACCGGCAGGCCAAACTCCTTCCTGCAGATCAATTAGAAAAACTAGTTTCCATTCTCGCCCTCGAGCACGATGCGCCGTGAGCACAGCCACACCAGTTACATCACGTTGAATCAGCACTTCACTTGCTGCATCCTGCTGCATTAATTCATAAACAAAATCCGCTAAATCAGCTGACGATTTACTGGTCCGATCGGCTCGATCAGCAGCATCAAATAGCGCCAGCACTGCATCCAAGTCTCTATCCGCACGCCTGCCAGCTGCTGTTGGCAATTTGGCCTGTGCTGCCAATCGAGTTGGCCAGTTCTGCCAACTCTCATCTGCGTCATAGCCAATCTGAGTTGCAATTTCCGGTTTTACTTTTGCTTGCCATAGCCACCATAGAGATTCAGCCAATGTTGAGGCTTTGAATGCCGTATCCGCCAACGAATGCAAAATTGCAGCTGATCTTCGAATTGGCTGCAGGACTGGATCAAAGGGTATTTGCGACAACAGCTTTGGTTCTCTTAGTGCAGCAGAAATAACTTCAACTGTGCTGCCATACATACCAAAACTGCGTAACTTTTGTGCGGTATGACGAAGTTGTGCTGCACTCATCCCAACAATCTCACTTTGGGCAAAGCGAATTAATTGATCTGAATCAGCTTGCGCCAGTGGTTTAACAATTAGCTCGATCGCTGTTAATAACTGAGCTACTGCTGGATCTTTGGCTAAGGCAACATTGTCTGGTGTGAACTCAACGGGTATTGCTGCATCGGCAAGTGCTCGCCGCAACTCTCCCAGCGAACTAAATGATCTACCGATAACTGCAATATCACTGAATTGAAGATTCTCATTAACTTTTGCTTTCATTATTCGATCTACTATCAAGGCATCCCGAATTGCACTACTTGCAGCGACTTCAAAAACTACTTCACCAGGATCAGAATTTACATACTTAGGATCTCGAAGCGCGGTCGCTTCTGCTGCATTTAGATCAGGTGCAATCGTGGTTGGCAAAAAGGTTTGGGCCAAGTTACCAATGTTTTCTCCATATCTAAAAATCTTGTCCAATAAATGTACTTCTGGCAAAACTGCATCTCGATAAGATTTAGTTGTTTCAATTCCAACACCACGAAAACCGAGCACCGAAGCATCAGAATTCGAAGCGACCAGTGAGTATTTAGTCTGCTTTATCAACGCTATCAGCAAGCGTAATTGTGATGGATCAAAGTCATGCAGATCATCAACAATGATTGCACGGGGTGAAAACATGGCACGACTCTCCATGGCCGCTGAATCAATTAAGGTTGCGGACGCAAGATTTGCTTCAATGTAATTAACCTCGGCCCTCTGTTTTGCTTCTTGCATTAGCGATGTTGCAAATTGCAAAATAACCTTGTTGATTTCTGGGTCTGGATGCAATTGGTCACTGCTACGAGCCACATCTAGATATCTACGAAGATCGCTTGCAAAGACTCGAGTGTTGATTGCCTGCTGCCAGCGTTGCGGCCAATTCAGTGACTTGCTCGCGACTAACTCTCTGATCCGAGCTTCTTGTGCCGGTCCAGTTAACATTGTTAAATTTACTTCTCCCGAGGTTTTAATCAACAACTCAGTTCGTAACATTGCATAGGCAATCGCAGATATGGTAAAAACTTTTGGCGTCAAAGTTGGATTTAAGTTGATTAACTTGGCTCGCAATTGGCTAGCTGAACTTCTACTCGCCGCAATAGCCCATACCTGTTCCACCCCAAACTCGCGCACCGCGGCCAACGCGGCGTGATGAACAGCGGTACTTCTTCCACTGCCTGCGGCACCTATTACTAAGTGATGCCCGGTTAATTGGGCAAAAGCATCCCGCTGCGCCGCGGTAAGTTGGATTTCAACCTCGGGGTTAGGCCAAGTTATCTGAAGTGCCATTGGCTCATTGTGGCCATTCCCGGTGACATCTGCGGGATTTCCTTGCCTGACATGGCACGATGTACGCGTGAGCAGCCATTCGACTCGAGTTCGCCGGCCTATTGATCTGGCCCGGCTGCTGCTTGTCATTGGCATCGGTGCGGCAATTTTCGCTGCCGGAAATTTGGCCGCCCAAACCACCACCGGCTTGGAGTCAGACTTTGTTCAGGCTACCAGATTGCTGCCTGCTTTCATTGTCGCGATCCTGACCGCAATTAGCGGCACCCTGGCGGTTTTGTTACCAGCTGCTTTTTTGATTCTAGGTTTAGCTGAGCGAAAGATTAGACTTTTACTTGAAGCGCATTTAGCTGCTTTAATTGCGATCACTTCTGCAATTTTGAGCAATAACTTTATTGTTCAAACCGACAACGCCGAAATTTATGCAGTCTTTGTTGGTGGCGCGCAAGTTGTAGCAGCACCACCAATTAACACTTTGCTTGCTGCCACATTGGCAATGGCGGTTGTGCTGCGACTAACCGAGCGAAAAATCTGGTCAATTCTCATCATTGGAATATCAACAACATTAGCTTGGTCGGTTGTGTTAGCTGTATCTGCAACTTTGATAGCCCAAGTCTTAAGTGCCATCGGTGGCATCATCTCAGGATTACTAGTTCGCACCCTGCTTGGCACGCCTTCAACCAGACCAACTTTATCTGCCATTGTTAACGAGATCTCTGAGTTTGGCTTGGCTGAAACTGACTTGGTTGAAGTTGCCCCAACTTTGTATCGAGCCACCTTAAGTTCAGGCCAGAAAGTAATACTTGAAATCTTGGATCGAGATGCTGATCGGGCTGGCTTTCTCTCGAGTTTTTGGCGAACGCTGCGCCTACGTGGTATCGAATCAGGCGCTGGCTTGGCGATGCGATCAAAGGCAGAACGTTTGATGTTGGCAAATCTTGCCGCTAAGAATGCCGGTATTGCAACTGCTGATTTGTACGCAGTAAAAGAAATATCAGCAGATGCAATTGTTTTGGTCAGAGAAGACCTTCAGTTATCTGAGATATCTTCAGAGGTTACCAACTTAGACCAAGTTATCAGCCAAGTTTGGCAAGAATTAAACCGATTACATCAAGCAGATATCGCCCATCGCCACGCTACCTTGGATTCATTTGGGCTAAAGGGCAATAAAGTAATGGTAGTTAATTTGGATTCAGCTGTTATTGCTGCATCTAAATTGCTGATGGCACTCGATGTAGCAGAGTTGTTATTAGCTACTTCACAACTAGTTGGTGCTAATCGCGCGGTAGCTCTCGCCACCCAATCATTATCTAATAGTAAAGTTTTCTATGCTGCTAGATTGCTGCAACCTATTGCAATGAGCGCAACCTCAAGAGCGAACTTAAGAGCGAATAAATCTAGTTTGATTGAGTTAAGAACTGCGTTAGCAGATCTTGGTTTTGACCCAGAGCAAGAGCAATTGAACATCGAGCGACTTAAGCCACGCACTATCTTGTTGTTAACTATCTCGGTTGCCGCCGGATATGCGATATTGAATCAACTTGCAGAGGTTAATTTGATTAATCTCTTTACTTCTGCCGATGGTGGTTGGGTGCTAATTGCAATTGGATTCTCAGCGCTGACCTATGTGGGTGCAACTTTCGCCTTGACGGCTTTTTCTCCAACTCGAATTAGCTGGATGAAAACTCTGCTGGCGCATTTGGCTGGCAGTTTCATCACATTGATTACACCTTCATCGGTTGGCGCAGTTTCACTAAATGTTCGTTTCTTACAGCGCAGTGGACTTACCTCCGGTGCTGCTGGTGCAACTGTTGCGATGAGTCAGGTGGCCATGCTAGGCACTCACTTGATTATGCTGATTGTGGTTAGCGTGATTGCTGGTACATCAACTGATCTAAGTTTTGATCCACCTCGCTGGGTAATTCTTACTATTACGTTGACAGTAGCACTGTTGATTTTATTGTTTACTATTCCCTTTGGGCGAAATTGGTTTTTAGATGTTACTGGAAACTTGAGAAAACAGATGGTGCCCGCTTTTGTAAAAGTAGTGAGCGAACCAAGACGATTATTGATTGCGAGCAGTAGCGGCGTTGCTATGAACCTCGCTTACATTGTCTGCTTAGTTGCTTCGATTAGGGCGTTTGGTGAATCCACTGAATTTGTTACGGTGGCATTTATTTATCTAGCTGGTGCAACTTTAGGCTCGCTA